>JBBIGW010000151.1:0-8731 GCA_037447355.1 Bacteroidia bacterium
ATCAGCCCCCGTTCAACTCCCCGCTGGTTGGTGATGATAATGATACGGGGAAATTTTTGCGCCAGTTTTTTAAAGAGAGCGGGCCCGCCTTTTGTAAATACGAATTCTTCCGGGGTAAAAATATAACTGCCGTCCTTGTCCACATTGATGACCCCGTCGCGGTCCAGGAACAGGGTCCAGTTATCATCAACCGCAGAAAGATCAAGCGGGGGCTGACTCAGTTCGGTTTGCGCCCGGTTCAGATCCTCCGGGATCCCGATATCAATAAAGTATTCGTCCTGGATGATTCCATAGATCCTACGCCGGGTGTAGTATTGCTCCAGGTAATTTTTTTCGAAAGAGAATTTAGCCGGGAACTCTTCATCCAGGAATTTATCCTTATTCAGGATATAGACCCCGCCATTGATATTTCCCTGCTCATAAAATTGCTTTTCCCTGAAACTCTTTACCAGCTGCGATTCATCCAGTTCCACCACGCCATAGCGGTCAAAATTTTTCATGGGCTTCAGCAACAGGGTGCATTCCGCCAGATTATGATTATGAAAAAGGGCTGCCTGGTGCAGGTCTGTTTTAAAGAGAGTATCCCCGTTTACCACCACGACATTTTTATGGCTGGCTTTGGTACAGGCCAGTAAAATGGCACCGCCGGTACCCAGGGGTTCTTCCTCGATCACGGTCTCATACCGCAGGGTGGGAAAATGGTTGCGCAGGTAATCTTCAATGGTCTCGTGCTTATAACCCAGCGAAAAGATAAAACGGTCGATACCCTGCATCCGCAGTTGATTGATCACATAAAAAAGAAAGGGCTTGCCGGCTACCGGGGCCATGCATTTGGGCAGGCCGGGGACTGCTTCCCGCAGGCGGGTTCCCAATCCCCCCGCTAATATGATGGCTTCTTTGATCATAAGACCCGGAATCGTTTCCTTATTGGTTTGAACCGCTGAAATATTTTTCCTCTACCAGCTGGCAGATGATATGACCAATGGTGATATGACTTTCCTGGATCCGGGGTGTATCATTGGAAGGGACATTGACCAGGTAATCACTGAGGGTTTTCATCTGTCCGCCGCTGCTGCCGGTAAAACCCACGGTGATCAGTCCCTTTTCCCGGGCTGTTTCAAAGGCTTTGATAATATTCTTTGAATTGCCGGAAGTGGAAAGCCCGATCAGGACATCACCGGCATTCCCGATCCCATCGATCAGTCTTGAATAGATCACCTCATAGCTGTAATCATTGGCCACCGCGGTCAGGTAAGACGTATTGCAATGCAGGGCTTCCGCGGGGAGCGCCTTGCGGTCCGTATAAAAACGGCCGGAGAATTCAGCTGCGAGGTGCTGGGCATCCGCCGCGCTGCCGCCATTGCCGCAGAAATAAACACGATTGCCATGTTGAAAGGCTTCTGTAACCGCAATCACTACACGTTGTATGGTGGACAACAGTTCCGGCTGCTGCAGTATCTGCTGCTTGGTATCAATGGATGCCTGGATGATATTCCTGATCTTGTTCATAGTGTTGTTTTGTTCCAGTTAAATGGTCCAGGTCTTGAGTCCGTGTTCGGTGAACTGGTAATTCCTGTGCCGCCCCCCAAAGTTCTTCAAACTTTCAATCACTTTATATTTTGTGTTAACGGGGCAATAAAAAATCATAAAGCCCCCGCCGCCGGCGCCGGAAATTTTGCCCCCGGTGGCCCCGGCCTTCCGGGCGGTTTCGTAAATTTCTTCCATCAGCGGGTTGCTGATCCCTTCGGCCATCTGTCTTTTTTGCTGAAACCCGTAATCGAGAATTTCCCCGATCTCGTGCAGGCGTCCTTTGAGCAGGGCTTCTTTCATCATCCGGGCCTGGTCTTTCAGGTGGTGCATGGCTTCAATGGACTTCTCCTTATTTTCCGTCACATTCCGGCTCTGTTTTTTGATGATCTCCGCGGATTCACGGCTGGTGGACGTATAATAAAGCAGGAGATTATTTTCCAGTTCGAACAGGTATTGTTGCTTGACCCGGAGCGGGTTCACGATCACTTTATCCTCCCCGTAAAACTCCATGAAATTCACCCCGCCAAATGTGGCCGCATACTGGTCCTGCCGGCCCCCGGCCAGGTTCAGGTCTTTCCGCTCTATTTCGAATGCATAATGCGCCATATCGTATTCCCCCATCGGGAGCTTCCCCATTTCGGCAAAAGCCCCGAGGATGGCCACTACCAGGGTGGAAGAAGTGCCGAGACCGGAGCCGGCGGGTGCATCCACATAAGTAGACAAACGAAATCCCTGCTCTTTTAAACCGTAATCCTGCCTAACGCGGTTATAAACCCCTTTCAGCAGATCCAGTTTACCATCAATGGGCAAGCGTTCCGCCCAGTCAAACTCCTGTACTTCATTGCGGTCAATGGCTTCCAGAATAATCTTTTTATCATCGAGGGGTTCAATCGTGGCATTGGCATAGAGGGACAGGGTGGCATTGAGAATAGCGCCGCCATAGAGGTCACAGTACGGGCTTACATCGGTACCACCGCCTGCCAGTCCGATCCGTAAGGGTGCTTTACTTCTGAATATCATGGGCTAACTGAGAAAGGCTGCTGACCATACGGGCCCAGCTGTACTTTTTTTTCTCTTCGCGAAGATGCGGAATAAAATAATCTTCACCTAATTGGTAGAAGCGGAGTATCCCGCCTGCGATTAGCGCCGGTTCGGGTTCGGTAACGAGCCCCACTTTATGGTCGGGTACGAGGGAGGGAAGTCCTCCTACATTGGTGACGACCATCGGTTTTTCAAAATGATAGGCGAGGGGTGTTACCCCGCTTTGCGTGGCATGCCGGTAAGGTTGTATCACGGCATCAGCCGCGCAGAGATAGTATTTCACTTCACTGTCGGGGATAAAATCAGTACGTAAATAGAGCTGGTTGGCGATGCCGAGTTTTTCGATTTGTTCCCGGTAGGGTTTTTCGTCTTCATAAAATTCGCCGGCTACCAGCAATTTGATACCGGATGCTTTTATCCGCTGATCCGCCATGGCTTCCAGCAACAGGTCGAGGCCTTTGTACTTCCGGATAAAACCAAAAAACAAAATGATCTTTTCGTTTTCGGGGAGTCCCAGCTGTTTGCGGGCCTCCGGTTTCGGAAGGATGGCTCCGAAATTATCATAAAGCGGGTGTGAAACCAGTTGAGCCGGCTTGTTCTTTTCAAAAAGCCGCAGGTCACTCATCACTTTTTCACTCATGGTGATAAAAGCATCACAGCTTTTCAGAAAATATTTCGTGAACGGTTTATCCCCCGGCCTTTTTTCATGCGGGATCACGTTGTCCGCGATACAGATGATCTTTGTGTGTTTATTTTTCCTGATCCTGCGCAGGATCGTACCCAGGGCGGGCCCCATCAGGGGCAACCAGAAGCGGACAATGACCAGGTCCGGTTTCTGTTTCTTTAACCAGTTGCCGGTTTTGATCCAGTTAAACGGGTTGATGGAATTGATCCGGGTATGAATCAGCAGGTTTTCCGGTGCGGGTTCATTGCTGTATTGTGTAGTGCCGGGGAAAATAAAATCCGGGTATTGCAGGGAGAAAGAGCAAAGGCTGCAATCATGCCCCTGGTCATTGAATTCTTTTGCCAGCCGCTGGTTAAACGTAGCCAGACCACCCCGTAACGGGTGGGCCGGTCCTATGATAACGACACGGGCCATTATAAACCGGTTTTGGTTTCGATGAGATAGGTATTGCGGCTGGAAGAATTCCGGGAGATCAGTTCACCGATAAACCCGGCCAGGAACAATTGCATACCGATGATAACCGACGTAAGCGCCAGGTAGAAACCAGGACGGTTGGTCAGGGCGAAGCTGCTGTCAAGGATCTTTGATACGATCAGGTAAACAGAAATACCCAGCCCCGCCAGGAAGAACAAAGTCCCCCAGAGACCAAAGAAGTGCATGGGCCGTTTGGAGAATTTACCGACAAATGTAATGGACATCAGGTCGAGGAACCCGTTTACAAATCTTCTCCACCCGAATTTGGATTTACCGTATTTCCGGGCCCGGTGTTCCACTACTTTTTCCCCAATCTTTTTAAAGCCAGCCCATTTGGCGAGTACCGGGATATAGCGGTGCATTTCACCATAGATTTCCACGCCCTTCACCACTTTATTCTTATAAGCTTTCAGTCCGCAGTTGAAATCATGCAGGCGGATACCGGACATGCTGCGGGTTACCGCATTAAAAAAACGGGAGGGGATATTTTTGGTCAGGGTATTGTCGTACCGTTTCTTTTTCCACCCGCTCACCATATCAAACCCGTCTTCCAGAATCATTTTTCTCAGTTCGGGGATTTCGTCGGGACTGTCCTGCAGGTCGGCATCCATGGTGATTACCACATCGCCGCCTGCCGCCCGGAAAGCTTCATTGAGCCCGGCGGATTTGCCGTAGTTGCGCTGGAATTTAATGCCTTTGACAGAAGAATTTTTAACTCTTAATCCCTCGATCACTTCCCAGGAGTTATCACTGCTGCCGTCATCAACGAAGATCACTTCATAGCTGAAGTGGTTTTCGGTCATGACACGTTCAATCCATGCCGTCAGTTCCGGCAAAGATTCGGCTTCATCGATCAGGGGTATGACAATGGACAGATCCATATTTTATCTTCTTCTGGTGGTGACAGCGGCGGTAGCAGCAGTTACGGCCGCGCCAATGATCAAATATCCGAAAATAGAACTGTAAACCAGCATGGTGGTATAACCGTTTTTATACCGGGTCACTTCTTCTTCGATTTCTGCAGGTGTTTTTGACTTCGCTTCTTTCAGCAGTTGTTCCTTGTACATCCGGGCGGTTTCCGTGGCGAATTCAGGGTGCATTTTACTGAATATAACTGTAAAAGCAACCATCATCAGGGTGACAATGATAAAGCAACGGAATCCCTGGTTAAAGGCATCCCAGAATTTCCCGGTAAAGGTTCCGGAACGCTGATAAGCCACAATGGTCCAGACGATGCCTGCGGTATAAGTGAAATAGACCGTGTACTGCAGGGGAGAGTCCGCCGGGAGCCCGCCGTAAAAACTGGCCAGCGCGATGGCAATCATCAGCAGACCGGTGATCAGCCCTTTCAGGGCCGGTGTAAGTTTCATATTCATGGCTTATTGTAAAGTGAGCTTATCTCCGTTAATGGTTCCGGCCACTTTACCGGTGAGTGTGACACCCGTGAGCGCAGTATTGACTGATTTGGATTTCAGGTCTGCCACAGATACGGTCCATTTCATGGCGGGTTGAAACAAAGTCAGTTTTGCGCTATTTCCTTCTTTTACAGAGGCGGGTTCAAGTGCAAAAATCTTTCTGGGGTTGATGCTCATCAGTTCAACGCATCTTTCGGCAGGGATACCCGGCACAGCCGTATTCAGTACAGCATAGGCCGTTTCCAGTCCCGTCATTCCGAATTTGGCATATTCGAATTCGATCACTTTACTGTCAATTTCATGTGGCAGGTGATGGGAAGCCAGGCAATCCACAGTACCATTCAGCACCGCCTCCTGCATGGCCGTCCTGTCCTCCCTGGTCCGCAGGGGAGGATTCACTTTCAGGTTTGTGTTATAGCTGGTCATGTCCTCATCACAGAAAAAGAGGTGGTAAGGGGTAACGGAGCAACTGACCCCGATCCCGCCTTGTTTTCCTTTCCGGACATAGTCAGCCGATTTTTTGGTGCTGATCCCGGTTAAATGAAGTTTGGAATCCGCATAGCCGGCGAGGCTGATATCCCTTTCCACCACCAGTTCCTCTGCCATTGCCGGTTTGCCGGGGAGCCCCAGTTGGGTGGAAACCACTCCTTCATTAATCAGTCCCGGGGGATTGACACTTTTGTCATCCGGCAACTGGATGATGATCCCGTCAAAAGCCTTAACATACTGAAGCGCCTTGACCAGTAAGCCGGCAGATTGCACACAGTTGATCCCGTCACTGAAAGCAATGGCCCCGCTCCATTTCATATCATACATTTCAGCCAGTTCCTTTCCTTCGGTATTCCGGGTAATGGCCCCGATCGGGTGGATTGAAACCGGCAGGTCACGGCTCTTGTGTACAATATATTCCACGGCCGATTTGTTGTGAATGGCCGGGTTGGTATTGGGAATGATCATCACATCGGTATAGCCTCCCGCTGCGGCAGCCGCAGCCCCGGTTTCCAGGGTTTCCTTAAACTCATAGCCGGGATCGGCGAAATTTGCAAACACATCCACCCAACCGGGGGAAACAAAAAGTCCTTCCAGTTCAATTACCTGATCGGCAGGATCAGTAATCCCTTCGGCAATACGGGTAATGATTCCGGTTTCTATAAAAATATCGGCTATTTGCCCGTTGTGGGGGGAGTTTGGATCGGTGATCCGGGCTTGCTTAATGAGGATTTTCATTAAGGAGCGAAGATAAAGCTTGTTTTCGGTACGGAAAAATGTGAAAACAGTCCATAGTCCACAGGCCACAGACCACAGTCCATGGTCCAATGCACTTGTAACCCATGCTATTACTGGGCCTTAAAACAAAAACCCCGGCGAGTGCCAGGGCTTTATTGTAATGGGTCGGGATGACTGGAGGCGTGCATTGGGCGTTGGTCATAGCCAAATACGATTGAAGCCATTAATGAAGACTTTTTAAAAACCTCTATTGACTTCAAAAGCAAATCTGCACAGTATATCAAGAGGTTTGATCTACCCCAAAACTCTCCTGAATAGGATAAATCTGGTTGAACATTTGTGTAACCTTAGCAAATAAATCAGGCTCTGAATTATGGATATTTAAAAGCAGGTAAGCACTATGTTTTGGAGAGGGCCGATGTTCAAAATCCACAGGACTTATCATCTGGCTTACTACTCTGGCATAAGCCCTAAATCTCTTTGTATTATTTGCTTTCTCCCCAGGCAAAGGCGACCCTAAAAACCCAAATGACACATAAGGGTTCTTATTATAGAAATCCTTCATTATAGCGCCAATAGTAGTCAGAATGCGACTGCATTCATTTAAACCAGTCAATATATTAAACCTGTCGGGATGGACCTTTCTTTCTTGCAGGCAGAATTTGATAATGTAAACATAAAAATCATACTGCTCAACTATTACCAAGTACCTCTTTCCTGTCTTACCTCTAAAAGCATAGTTATAGGTAACGATCGGGGGCGGACTGGGGTTTTGAGAGTGGTTAATTTTGGTAAACTTGAAACCTTCCTGAAACATTACATCCAGTATTGGTAAGCATGATTTCGGTTCTCCCATAGCTCCTTTTCAGAAACAAATTTAAATTCAGTTGCTTCTGAAGAATGCCTGGGCTGGTTCATTGGAGTTAACCTGGAATGAAGCCAGGTATTAAAAGTAACCAGGGTAGAACTTAGCTTTTGTAACTGTACAGGGGTATACCTGAAAAGCCTGGGTATTTTTTTGGGATTTAAATCCGCTGCTTTCCGGAGGATTGGCAAGTAGCCGTCGAACCGCTGTAACCCATTTTTAAATTCAACATAATCCTTTGTTGAATTTAAATTTACTGATTTCGATTCCAGCATGGTTTTTACCAGCCTAGTCCTTTTTCGCTTAAGCCAATAGCCAAAAAATAAAAAGAGAGGAAATCCTATTGTGAAAAAAACTAAGCGTACTAATACAGTAAAAAGGCTCCTTTTTAAAAACCGGGTAGCCCTCATTACAGATTCTAGTGCGCGCTCTGTTTCAAGATAATAAGGTTTGTATGGGTTGGTAGCGTACATGGACAGGAGGTTGGAGTAAAAATAGGACAATTGGGGATATTTACATCATTTTGAGCCGGTTAACGGCATCGAATAAGTGTTAAATTCTGCAGCTTTAAAATATAGTCTGTAAATCAATAATTTACAATTTATTAAACGATGTCTTGCTTTCGTCCAGTTTTTCAATCCGGTTCTTAGCGAGGTAAGCAGCTGATTCAGCCAGGTTACTGAGTCCGGGCTGCGATTGGAGCGGGGGCGGCATCGGTTTTGCCGGTCGTCTCATATTCGCTCTGCACTTTTGCCGAAAATACAATAAGGATCCTTTCGATCGGAACAGATGGCCTGATAAATTTTTCCCCGTTTCAGCAACTGGCCAGCACCATAGCCAGAGTAAGCAGGACCCGGATGATGGTTCTTTTGTTCATTCGTCGAATATCCCCCCTACTGTTCTGGGAAAAAAGGACAAGAAACCTGACTTTTAAAGCGGTGCGAAATCGGCAATTATTCGGCAATGCAAGTATAAAGGCTGATTTACTTTCGATTACCCCGGGGACAATCTGCGAAGATTTAATTTTTTTGTCTGTCATCCGGTGAAGGTGAGAAAGGCCGTCCGGACCGGAAAGGACAGACATGGGTGACCCTTAATTTAGGCACCAAAAAAGGGCCCAGTAGATACCAGGCCCGAAGCAAATTATTGAGCCGTGGCCCAACGGCTCAAAGTTATGCGATAATGCGAAACAAGAAATGAGTATTTTAAGGGCAGTATTTCTCAACAAATCAAAACCCCGTCTTACATGAAAAAACTACTATTCACTACACTGACACTTCTATCTATTTCGTCCTTCTCCCAGACAAACTATCGGTATTATTTTATAGAGGTTCGAGCAACCGGAAAGGGCGAAGTTGAAGTATTGCCGGAAAACCAGGTTATATATGCTGATATTGACAGCCTTCTGGTATCTGCCAGGGAAAAGAACAAAAGAGGTATTGAGGAAGTAAAGGGCCGGAAATATGGCAGTTATACTGAACTTTTAGCCGACTG
>JBBIGW010000152.1:0-8630 GCA_037447355.1 Bacteroidia bacterium
CCGTTTATGCGGATATCACTGATATCAACGGGGAGACCCGAAGCGGGGAAAAATCAGTGTCCGTCAGTTACAAGGCTCTGGTGCTGCGAAGCAATATTCCATCCATTCTGCCGGCCGACAGTCTTAAGACCCTCAGCATCCGTACGGAAAATATGAACGGGGAATTTGAGCCGGCAACGGTGAACGTCTCGATCAGTAAACTCCGGGAAGAAAAACGCCTGATCCGCGACCGCTTCTGGGAAAGACCGGACCAGTTTGTCATGTCAAAAGAGGAATACATCAAATCCTTTCCTTTTGATGAATTTGATAACGAATCGGATTTCAAAAACTGGGAAAAAGAAACCGAAATCCTAAATAAGACCGACTCAGTAAAGGAAAACTCCCAGTTTGGAGTTCAGGATTCAAAGTTTATACCGGGTTTTTATATAATCGAAATATCCGCTACCGGCAAGAATGGGGATGAAGTTAAGGATGTAAAATATATCGAACTGATTGATGAGAAAAGTACCCGGCTCAATCGCCCGGAGTATCTCTGGACCGGCAACCAGAAAACAACAGTTGAACCAGGGGAAAAAGCCAGCATTGAACTGGGAACGGCCGCCGAGAACCTGTTTGTCGTTCATCAGACAAACAAAGAGCAGGCAGCAGGTTATCATTTCCTCACATTAAACAGGGAGAAGAAGGCATTTGAGTTCCCGGCAACCGAAGCGGACCGGGGCGGGTACAGCGCCGGCTGGATATTCGTAAAGAACAACCGCTTTTATCAAACCAACCTCAGTGTTAATATACCCCGGACGAATAAAGAGCTGAAAATTGAATATGCCTCTTATCGTGATAAGACCCTGCCCGGAGCTGAAGAAAAATGGAAGCTGCGGATCAGCGGATATAAAAACGAAAAAGTAGCCGCGGAAATACTGGGCAGTATGTATGATGCGTCCTTAGACCAATTTGTAAATTATGGCTTTGAAAAACCGAACATCTGGTTTAATTATAATAATAATAGCAATTGGAAAGGGTCACAAAATTTTGGCAGCCTGCAATCGTTCCATCGTTATACAAATGATCCAGAGGGAATATATTTTGTCAAGCAATTTGATTATTTTCTAAACAGCCATGGCGGTAATTTTGACTTTGATTATAAGAATGGCAGTATAAGAATGGTACACCTTACTGCCCCTTTATCTCCTGAAAATAAACTATTTTGGAAATCGGATCTGTTACCAGTGTATGATGATGGAAGAATTGACAAAATCGTTGGGTGGGCAAAGGAAGAGAGCATTATTTCTGGAGAAATATTTGTTATCGGAGAACCCGTTAAAAAGAAAAATGCCGAACATGACCCATCTGTAAAAATCCGCAAAAACTTCTCCGAAACCGCTTTCTTCCTGCCCGAACTCCGCACCGACAGCACCGGCGCCATCGAGTTTTCCTTCACAATGCCCGAAGCCCTGACCAGGTGGAAGTTCATGGCCCTGGCTCATACCAAAGACGCGGCATTCGGGTACAGTATCAAAGAGATCGTCACGCAGAAAGAACTGATGGTACAGCCCAATCCTCCCCGCTTCTTAAGGGAAGGGGATAAAATGGAATTCAGCTCCAAGATCGTCAACCTGACGGATAAGGAATTAACCGGTACAGCCGAATTACAGTTATTCGATGCAACAACGAACCAGTCTGTCGATGGCTGGTTCCGCAATGCCTTCCCCACCCAGTACTTTACAGTTGGGGCCGGCCAAAGCGAAGCGGTGAAATTCCCGGTTGAAGTGCCTTATCTTTTCAATAAGGCCCTGGTTTGGCGGATCGTGGCCCGCGCCGGTAATTACAGCGATGGCGAAGAAAACAGTATGCCGGTGCTCACCAACCGCATGCTGGTAACGGAAAGCCTGCCCCTGCATATGAAAGGCAGCGGCACAAAAAATTTCAAATTCGAAAAATTAATCAATAGCGGCAGCAGCGAATCCCTGCAGCAGCATGCGCTCACCGTGGAATATACGTCTAACCCTGCCTGGTATGCGGTGCAGGCCCTTCCCTACCTGATGGAATATCCCTACGAATGCGCCGAACAAACCTGGAACCGCTATTTCGCGAATTCCCTGGCAGCCTATATTTCAAATTCCAGCCCGAAGATCAAACAGGTAGTTGAGCACTGGAAAACAAAAGATACTGCGGCGCTCCTGAGCAACCTGCAGAAGAACCAGGAACTGAAAGCAGTATTGCTGGAAGAAACCCCCTGGGTGCTGGAAGCAAAAACGGAAGCAGAACAGAAAAAAAATATCGCCCTGCTCTTTGACATGGCCAGGATGAGTGAACAACTCGGCAGCTCTCTCGAAAAGCTGAAAGCCATGCAGAGTCCCAATGGCGGTTTTGTATGGTTTACCGGCGGGCCGGATGACCGCTATATAACCCAGTATATCGTTACCGGCATCGGGCACCTGAAAAAGCTCAGGGCCCTTGCCCCGGGACAGGAAGCCAGCCTGCATGCGATTCTTGCCAAAGCGATCCCCTATCTCGACCAAAAGATCAAAGAAGATTATAACTGGCTGGTAAAGCATAAAGTCAGCCTGAAAACCTATTCCCCGGGTTATACTGAGATCCAGTATCTCTATATGCGCAGCTTCTTCCCGGATTATGCTATTGCAAAAACATCGCTTACAGCTTATAATTTCTACCGGGGCAAACTGGCCGCCAACTGGGTCAAACAAAGCAACTACATGCAGGGCATGATCGCACTTGCCCTTTCCAGGACCGGTGATGCAAAAACGCCCATCGCCATCCTGAAATCGCTGAAAGAAACCTCCATTCTGAACGAGGAACTGGGCCGTTACTGGAAAGACCAGTCCCGGGGCTGGTTCTGGTACCAGATGCCGGTTGAAACCCAGTCCCTGCTGATCGAAGCCTTCCGGGAAGCCGGGAAGGATAACAGCACTGCTGACGAATTGAAAACCTGGTTGCTGAAAAACAAACAGACCCATAACTGGAAAACCACCAAGGCCACGGCCGAAGCCTGTTATGCCTTATTAATTCAGGGCACTGACTGGCTCAGCAATGAACCCGTCGTTGAGATCAGACTGGGTAATACCCGTTTCACATCAACTGACACCAATACGGAAGCAGGAACAGGTTATTTTAAAAAAATCATCGAAGGGCAAAAACTGAATGCTGATATGGGCAATATTGTTGTTTCGGTAGCCCCCCTGTCAACCAGTCAACCAGTCAACCTGTCAACCAGCAGCTGGGGCTCTGTCTACTGGCAATACTTCGAAGACCTCGACAAAATCACCACAGCCGAAACGCCACTGAAATTGTCGAAAAAACTGTTTGTCCAGACCAACAGCGACCGCGGGCCGGTGATCACCCCGGTGAATGACGGGGATATGATCAAAGTGGGTGATAAGATCAAGGTACGGGTGGAACTCCGGGTGGACCGGGATATGGAATATGTGCACCTAAAAGACATGCGGGCCGCTGCGCTGGAACCGGTAAATGTACTGAGCAGTTACAAGTGGCAGGACGGACTGGGCTATTATGAAAGCACAAAGGATGCGAGTACCAATTTCTTCTTCAGCTACCTGCGGAAGGGAACCTATGTATTCGAGTATGAATTATTCGCCACCCATGCCGGTAATTTCAGTAATGGAGTAACCAGTATCCAGTGTATGTATGCACCGGAATTCAGTGCGCACAGCGAGGGGATCAGGATCAATATTGAATAGCGGCACCACATAACGCACAAGAGGACGAAACCTTTTAAACTTTATTCACTCTTGAAACTACTAATCGTTCGTCACGGGGTAACCATCGAAAACGATTCCCGTATCGCCCAGGGACAAACCCATGGCACTCTTTCTGAGAAAGGGATGGCCGAAAATGAAGAGCTTGGCCGGCAGTTACAGGAATATTTCTTCACGACTATTTACAGCAGCCCGCTCAACCGGGCCCTGCAAACTGCCCAAGCCATACAACGTTACAACCCACATACGCATTTAGTCACTGATGACCGTTTAATGGAACGGCACCTCGGTATTTTACAGGAACGGCCCTACCCCATTCCTTATTCGGAGGCCGATCTTTACGAAGGCATGGAAACTGCGGAGTCCATGGCGGCCCGTTTAACCCCGCTGCTGCACGAAATCAAAGCGAAGCACCCGGACGAAACCGTTGTACTGGTCAGTCATGGCTACCTGATCAAGGTCCTGTTATCCATTCTGCAGGGCAGATCCATTGAAGAGTTTTACACGGTTACCCTTATGGGCAACTCTTCTTACTCCATTGAGGATATTCAGTAATGTTTCTAACGAAAGCTGCCCGTCACTTTATTCTTTTACTTTTGTCCGATGAAGCTGGATTATATCATCGTTGGCCAGGGCATTTCAGGCACCTGGTTGTCTTATTACCTCCAAAAAGAAGGAGCATCTTTTTTGGTCATAGATGATAATGACCCCAATGCCCCTTCCCGGCTTGCGGCGGGTATCATCAATCCCGTAACGGGCCGCCGGCATGTCAGTACCTGGATGATCGAAACCCTGCAACCTTTTGCCTGGCAGGCCTATTCCCGATTGGGTGAAGAACTGGGTGTAAAAGGCATCGCTCAAAAAAATGTTGTTGATTTTTTCCCCAGCGCCCAGATGCGGGAAAGCTTTGTAAAACGGATTGAAGAGAACGGAGCCTATGTATCGGAAATGGAATTCCCCAACCAGTTCCTTCCCTATTTTAATTACGAATTCGGCTGCGGCGGGATCAACCCGGTCTATACCGCTCACCTGGAAAACATCATACCGGCCTGGAGAAAAAAACTGGCGGGAGAAAATTTATTGCGGGAAGAAAAGCTGGAACCCGGCCAGTTAACCGTAACCAGTGACCAGGTTGTTTATAAAGATCTGCATGCCCTAAAGATCATTTTCTGCGACGGGGCTGTCTGCAGCCAGAATCCCTGGTTTCAGCTCCTGCCCTTCGCCCCCAATAAAGGGGAAGCGCTCTTAATTGATATACCGGAATTGCCTAATGACCGGATTTATAAAAAGGGGATGATGCTGGTGCCAATGGCCAGGCCGGGTCAGTGGTGGCTGGGGTCTGCCTATGAATGGGAATTCAAAAATGCGGAGCCCTCAGATGATTTCAGAAAAAAAAGTGAACTGCTATTACAACAATGGCTGAAAATCCCTTATACCATTACGGGGCATATTGCCAGTATCCGTCCCGCCACACTGGAGCGAAGGCCTTTTGTGGGGCTGCACCCGGTATTCCCATCCATCGGTATATTAAACGGAATGGGAACCAAGGGTTGCTCCCTCGCGCCTTTTTTTGCCCGGGAGCTGGCCCGTCACCTGTTGTACAGGGAGCCCATCAACCCGGATGCGGATGTACGGCGTTTCAGCCGCATCCTTTCCCGCAACATTTCTTAACTTCCTCCTAATAAATTTTTCCTGATGAGTGAATTCAATGAGCATGTTTACAGCATACCGGCCCGGTTCCGGCGGATGGAAAACATGCATATCGTCTTCTGGCTGGTAAAAGATATCAGCTGGTGTATGATCTGGCGTGAACTCGGGCTGGCCATGTTTATTCCTACCCTGACCATTGCCATCATGATTGCCTGGCGGACAAGGCAATTTAAATCAGAACTGGCCCATAACCTGGCCATTACCTTCTGGATCTGCGCCAATGGCTATTGGATGATCAGCGAATTCTTTCATTTTGACACACAGGTCGTTTACGGTGAGCTGACAGGCAAGCACATGGCCCTTATCCCTTTTACGATCGGCGCACTGATCCTCTTATACTATTATACCGTGCAACGGCAAAGGGAGATCCGGGCACATAAAACGACGACATTATAAACCTCAGGCAGGCATACCCGCCATTTCCCGGTCAATGATTATACCGGGCCGGGTGGGATCCTGGTTCAGGATATCACAGATGCACTGGTAGAGCCCCGGCATCGTATCCCGGAACTCCACCGGGTTTTCAAAAAAGGTTTCAATGCTCACCGCCCAGAACTCATCAAAATTGGTGGCAGCATAATCATCCAGGAGATGAGTGGCCCCCCTGCGCAGGGCACGGAAAACAGGAGTCCCTTCTTCCCGGAAGCCGTTCAGGCGTTCAATAAAACCACGGTCATGACGGTCCCTTTCACCAAGAAATACATCATAGGAAACCGCATGGGCCATCTCGTGCAGTCCCACATTGACGGAGTCGGAATAATCACTGAACCCTTCCATAAAATGTGTCCATGAAATATAGATTCCGTTCTTGCTCACATGCCCGTAATAGGTTTCCTTATCTATATCCAGTGTGTATTCCCGCCGGATGATATGAATAACGGGAAAATAATCAAGCATATAATTCCGGAGCCCGAACGTCAGTTGGATAGCCGCCCCGCTGAGCAGGATCAGCATATAATCCTCCTCCACCATGGCATGAAAACGAAATTCCTTGGCCTGGGCGAATTCAATGGTCCGGAGCAGGAAACGTTCGCGCAACTCTGGTGAAAGGCCTTTATAATAGGGATTGTACCGGCTCAGCCATTCGTCATATATTTTCCCGTTCTCCACCGCCTTTTCCATGGCCTGGTCCCTTCTCATTTTGGGGGAGCGTATTGTATTCTCTTCATCCCCTTCCTCTTTTTTCCTGTATGCCAGGGAAAGCAGTAAAATAGCTATCCCAATCACCATGACAAAATCCGGCAATCCTGTTGAATTGTCATTGTCCTGTTTTGTATATTCTGAATAGGAAACTTCTCCACCAGGAACCGGGGGCGGTGGTTGCAGCCAGATCGTATCCCCGTCCCCGGTTAACATGTAATTATCGTGAATTACAAGATCTGGATAGGTTATAATTGTGGTATCTCCGGGCATAAAAAACCATAAATTTAGTGGTATTGGCCTTACCTGCAAAGCCCTGAAAGGCTCAAATAATAGACCCCGAATTGCTATCTTTGCCCCCCGGACTAAACACCCGGGACAGTACCGGTTCCCCAATAGAACGGCCCTGTCAACCCGTCAACTTTTCAACATTTCAACTTATCAACTTTTCAACTCAATATGTACAGAACTCATACCTGTGGTGAATTAAGAGCATCCAACAATGGTAACACCGTAACCCTGGCCGGCTGGGTACAAACTGTCCGGAAGTTCGGGGCCATCACATTTGTGGACCTGCGGGATCGTTATGGCATTACCCAATTACTGTTTGGAGAAGAGCTGAATAAAGAACTGGAAGAAAATCCGCTGGGCCGTGAGTTTGTGTTGCAGGCTACCGGAACCGTGAACGAGCGCAGTAACAAGAACCCGAATATTCCTACGGGCGATATTGAGATCCTGGTGAGTTCATTCAAAATACTGAACAAATCCGCCGTACCTCCCTTTACCATCCAGGATGATACGGATGGCGGAGATGACCTGCGGATGAAATACCGTTACCTCGACCTTCGCCGTAATGCAGTAAAACGAAATCTTGAACTGCGATATGCAGTGAACCGGGCTGCGCGGAATTACCTGCACCAGCAGGGCTTCATGGATATTGAGACCCCCTTCCTGATCAAATCCACGCCGGAAGGGGCCCGCGATTTTGTCGTGCCCTCCCGTATGAACCCCGGCCAGTTCTATGCCCTGCCCCAGTCACCGCAAACCTTTAAGCAATTGCTGATGGTGAGCGGCTATGACCGCTATTACCAGGTTGTGAAATGTTTCCGTGACGAAGACCTGCGGGCCGACCGCCAGCCGGAATTCACCCAGATCGACTGCGAAATGGCATTCGTGGAGCAGGAAGATATCCTGAACATGTTTGAAGGGATGATTAAGTCTGTCTTCAAAGAAGTTAAGAATATCGACTATACAGAAGTGGTAGAACGAATGACCTGGGAAGATGCGATGTGGAATTACGGAAATGACAAACCGGATATCCGATTCGGCATGAAATTGCTGAACCTGAAAAAGCCGGCTTCTGTTTATACCGGTAAAGAAGGACAAAACGCACTCATTAACGGCGCTGATTTCAAAGTATTCGATGAAGCAGAAACGGTGCTGGCTATCGCGGTACCCGGCTGCAGCGAATACAGCCGCAAACAAACCGATGAACTTACTGAATGGGTCAAGCGCCCGCAGATCGGAATGAAAGGCCTGGTCTTTATCAAGTGCAATACCGACGGCACCTATAAGAGCAGCGTGGATAAATTCTATAGTGAAGAAAAACTCAAAGCTATTGCCGACGCTGCCGGTGCGGTGGCCGGTGACCTCGTATTGATACTGGCCGGAGCGGAAGAAAGAACCCGGAAAGCCATCAGCGAACTGCGGCTTGAAATGGGAAAACGGCTTGGCCTGCGGAAGGAAACGGAATTCAAATTACTTTGGGTGCTCGATTTCCCGCTATTTGAATACGATGAGGAAGGCAACCGCTGGGTAGCCCGTCACCATCCGTTCACCTCACCCAAACCCTCCCAGATCGAAACCATGATCATTAACAACCCGGTGATTGAAAATGCCGCGGAATACCTGGACCACCCCTATGCCAATATCAAGGCCAATGCCTATGACATGGTACTCAACGGAAACGAGATCGGCGGGGGTTCCATCCGGATCTTCCAGCGGGAACTGCAGGAAAAAATGTTTGCGGCTCTGGGGATGGACAAGGAA
>JBBIGW010000153.1:0-8594 GCA_037447355.1 Bacteroidia bacterium
TGTGCAAATACATGGGCGATACCGTTACCCATGGTACCGGCGCCGATAACGGAAATGTCCCCCTGGAAGCTCATAAATATTGAAATTTTCCTTTGCCCCGGATGGAGCATTGGGCACTCCGACGGGGTGATTTTAAATTATGAATACTGAACAAAAATAGGGATAAGAAACATATCCCGAACAGTTGTTAGTGGAATATAGGGCCGTAGATTAAGGGTTGCGAACCGATCATCATTAAAGAAGCGGCAGTTGCTACCGGTACTAAGGCTGACGGGAATATACAGACTGGTTTGTATAAATAAGAACAGGAGCCAACATTCCGCAAAGGGGGGCTAGTTTTTATTCTTAAAATCCCCCCGTTTCCAGGCCTGTATAAAATCGGCCCATGCGGCGGGATTGAAAATGTTTTGCGGCGGGGTTTGTCCCTGGTAAGTGGCACGGGTGGCTACCCGGTTCAGTTGTATGCGGGTGGCTTCCCCGCCATCCCCGGGTGTGGTGCGCATCAGGATCCGTCGTTTGGCAGCACTGGTATTTTTTCTTGCGATCTCGTATTCATCATCGGGAACCTCATTCTTTACAAAGTCACGGGCAAACTGTTCTGCTGTGGGTCTTGGTTTTAAAATAGTGGCAGGCAGGTACACCGTATCGGCCACCATCAGCTGCACCACACTGTACTGGTTTCCTTCTAGTGTTTTGGGAATTTTTACCGACTTGGATTTATAGGATACGTGGGTGAATTCCACTTCATCGCCTTTGAGTACTACAATAGAAAAAACACCCTGGTTATTGGAAATAGTTCCCCGGTTCTGGCCTTTGACCATGATACTGACGGCGGGGATACCCACGAGGCTGTCAGCCGTCATGATTATACCGAACAGCTGCACTACTGAGTCACGGGAGGTTTCGAACTGGGCACTGCTTTTTTCGGGTAACAGAAACAGCAGTAAACCCGTATAGAGTATAATTTTCTTCACTGTGCCAAAAATAAAGACAAGTTGCTGATTTCGTAAAACAAATTGCCCCCTGTATGTTTAACTTTGCCCGTCTTATTCACTTTTAACAAATACTTGGAAAATGACGAAAGAAAAAGTACTGGAAGCACTCAGCAATGTACAGGAACCGGACCTGGGCAAGGACCTGGTGACCCTCAACATGGTAAAGGATATTGAAATTGAGGGAAACCAGGTTTCATTTACCGTGGTGCTGACCACCCCGGCCTGCCCGTTGAAGGAAATGATAAAAAATGCCTGTATCAATGCCGTCAGACTCCTCGTGAATAAGGAAGCCCGGGTGCAGGTGAATTTTACGTCCAATACCACGACCAAGCGGGTGGACGAGGGGACGGTGTTGCCGAAAGTGAAAAATATTATTGCGGTGGTAAGCGGGAAGGGAGGCGTGGGCAAATCCACTGTGGCGGCCAACCTGGCCCTGGCCTTGTCACAGGGCGGTGCCAAAGTGGGGTTGATGGACGCGGATATCTATGGTCCGAGTGTGCCCATTATGTTCGGAGTAAGAGGGGAACGACCGATGATGATGGACATAGAAGGGAAGGGGATGATTATTCCCCTGGAACGGTTTGGTATTAAATTAATGAGTATCGGGTTGCTGGTGGATGAGAAAAATGCAGTGGTATGGAGGGGTCCGATGGCCAGCAGTGCGATCCGGCAATTTGTGACTGATGTATTCTGGGATGAACTGGATTACCTCGTGGTGGACATGCCCCCGGGTACCGGTGATATCCACCTGACCCTGATGCAAACGGTACCAGTAACAGGTGCCGTGATCGTGACCACCCCGCAGGATGTGGCCCTGGCCGATGCCAAAAAAGGGATCGCTATGTTCGGGCAGGCACAGATGAATGTACCCATTATCGGGCTCGTGGAAAACATGAGTTATTTTGTACCGGCCGAATTGCCGGATAACAAATACTATATTTTTGGAAAGGAGGGTGGCAAACGACTGGCTGATGAATATGACCTTCCCTTCCTCGGGCAGATTCCGCTGGTGCAGGGTATCCGGGAAGGCGGCGACCAGGGAGTGCCCATCATGCTGAGTGATGACGCGGTCACGAAGAAAGCCTTTGAAGGATTCGCGTCCTATGTGGTGCGGAGTATTGCCATGCGGAATGCGAATATGCCGGGGGAGAAGATTGCGGAAAAAGTATAACCCGCCTGGGGTTGGAGGTTGGAAGTTTGATGTTGGATGTTTCGTGTTAAGGGGCGATTTACTTAAGCTTGAAAATGTCCGTGTATTAAAAATTTCCACATCGGGGGATGGTGCCGGTTTGTATTTGAATTTTACAGGATATTTGGCTGATTCATATTTCAATGAATCAGCTTTTTTTATCCTGAAAATTCAATTTTATGGCAACCATCACCCGGTTCGAAGATCTTGAAATTTGGAAGCTGGCCAGGGAGCAGGCGAAAGAAATATTTGAATTGACCAGGACAGACGACTTTGCAAAAGACTTTAATTTGAAAAACCAGATCAGGGCTTCATCCGGTTCTGTTATGGACAATATTGCTGAAGGGTTTGAGCGGTTTACCAATAAAGAGTTTTCACAATTCCTGGTTATCTCCAATGGTTCTAACGGAGAAGTGCCTTCCCAGCTTTACCGTGCTTTTGACCGTTGCTATATCAACATAGAAGCGCTGGAAAAGCGGTTGGCTTTTTCTGAGATAATCGGGAAAAAGATCAAGGCCTTTCTTGATTACCTGGCTTCTTCTTCTTATAAGAAAAAACCGCAGAAGGGAAATTGACATAAGAAAGTGGAATTCGCTATTTCAGCATTCAGACAGTGCCTGAGTAAAGAAGAAATCGTCAAAAAGGGTTAACTTCCAACCTGACCGGGGGAAGGCGAACCTCGAACCTCGAACCTCCAACCTCCAACCTCGAACAGCATGTATAATTATCCTCAATACAAAGAAAACGACCGGGCAAACCTGCTGGCTTTTATGCAGCGATATCCTTTCATTACCCTGATCGGGTCCGGTCCGGGGGGCCGCGTGGAGGCAACACAGGTTCCGGTACTGATAGAAGAAAGGGAGGGCAGGATTTTTATCACGGGTCATATTGCCCGGAAATCTTCCCATCACAAAGCGCTTTTGGAAAACCCGCAGGCCCTGCTGATCTTTACCGGCCCGCATACCTATGTCAGCGGGAGCTGGTACACCGGCAATCCGCAACAGGCTTCTACCTGGAACTATATTTCCGTGCATGCAAGAGGAACCATCCGGTGGACGGAAGAAACGGAAATGACCGGGATCCTGAAGAAATTGTCCCTGCATTTTGAACAGGGCAATACCGCTTCTTCCACCATCTATGATAACCTGCCGGCAGAATACCTGGAGAAACTGGTCAAAGCGATCATTGGGTTTGAAGTGGAAGTGACTGAACTGGACAATGTACTCAAGCTGAGCCAGAACCGGGATGAAAAGAGCTATGATAATATTGTCAGGGAACTGAAGAAACAGGAAAGAGATGCCCGGGTGATCGGGGACCTGATGGAAGAGCGAAAATCAAAAGTATTCCCATCATGACCAGATATTTCATTCCGGCTATGCTGGTCCTCGTATGTTCCTGTTCCGGCAGTAAAAAAACACAAAACACGGGTATGGCAACAGCTAAACCGCTTTATACTCCGGAGACTTTTGATAAACAGGGTCACCGTGGCTGTCGTGGCCTGATGCCGGAAAATACCATCCCCGCCATGATCCATGCGCTGGGGATGGGCGTTACCACGCTGGAAATGGATGTGGTGTTCACAAAAGATAAAAAAATGATCTTATCGCATGAACCTTTCTTTAATCATGAGATCAGCACAAAACCGGATGGCAGCCTGGTAACGGTAAAGGAGGAAAGCAGCCTGAATATTTACCAGATGGACTATGCCGAAGTACAGCGCTATGATGTGGGCCTGAAACCACATCCCCGTTTTCCCCGGCAGGAGAAGATGAAAGCGGTTAAGCCGCTGCTCGCTGATGTATTTGAAGCGGTGAAACAGTATATGATGTTGGCCAGGAGGCCCTTCCCATATTACAATATCGAAACAAAGACCCAGCCGCTTACCGATACTATTTATCATCCGGGTCCGGCGGAGTTTGTGGACTCGCTGATGACTTTGATCCGGGAAAAACAATTAGAGGAACATGTGATCATCCAGTCCTTCGATTTCAGAACCCTGCAATACCTGCACCTTCATTATCCTTCCATTAAAACGGCTATGCTGATCGAGGACTATGATAAACGTACCCTGGAGGAGCAACTGAAAGCACTGGAATTTACTCCCACCATCTATAGTCCGGCCTATCAGCTGGTCAATGAAACCCTGCTGAAAAAATGCCATGCGCTGAATATGAAAGTCATTCCCTGGACCGTAAATGAGAAAACAAAGATTGATGAGTTGAAAAAAATGGGAGTGGACGGGATCATTACGGATTACCCGGACCTGTTCAATTAAATTGTATTTTGCTGTATGGATATCTCTTTACAGAATAAAACAGCCCTCATCTGTGGCAGCACCCAGGGTATCGGGCTGGCCATTGCACAGGAACTGGCCCTGCAGGGTGCGGATTGCATTTTATTAGCGAGGAACGAAAATAGGCTGAGAGAGACGGTCAGTACATTAAACAAGAGCCGGGGCCAAAACCACCGGTATGCAATAGCCGATTTTCAGTTTACTGACCAGGTGAAAGAAAGAGCGGCTTCTCTTGCCGCGGATGGTACAATCCATATCCTTATCAATAATACCGGCGGTCCGCCCCCGGGCCGGGTACAGCAAGCGGGGGAATTGCAGTTTGTCCAGGCATTTCAGCAACACCTTATCAATAACCAGCACCTGGTACAAGCCCTCCTGCCGGGAATGAAAGCGGCTGGTTATGGCAGGATCATCAATGTGATCTCCACTTCGGTAAAAGCCCCCATTCCCAATCTCGGGGTGTCCAATACGATCCGGGCGGCTGTGGCAGCCTGGGCCAAAACCTTGTCGATGGAAGTGGCGGCGGAGGGGATTACCGTAAATAATATTTTACCCGGCTTTATAAAAACTGCCCGGCTGGACAGCCTGATCAGCACGAATGCGGCGGCGCAGCAGATCCGCAAAGAAGAACTTTCTGCCCAAATGGAAAAACAAATACCGGCTCAGCGATTTGGGGAAACCCGGGAGATCGCTGCACTGGCCGCCTTCCTGGCCAGTCCGGCAGCATCCTATATAAATGGCACGAGCATCCCGGTTGACGGCGGACGCACCGGCGCTTTTTAAAAACGAATAGCGGATATGAATACTACCAGGGATTTCGCCCTTAAGCTCGACCGGGAAGACCCACTGTCTTCTTTCCGGGAGCGGTTTATAATACCAGAACTAAATGGGAAAGAGCAGGTTTATTTTTTGGGTAACTCGTTAGGCCTGCAACCAGGGACCGCAGCAGGGTATATCGATAAGATCATGAAGGACTGGGCCAGCCTCGGGGTGGAGTCTTTTTTCCAGGCGCCGGAGCCCTGGATGCATTATCATGATCTCCTGACAAAAACAGTTTCGGAAGTGGTGGGTGCAATACCTTCCGAAGTGGTGGTAATGAATCAGCTCACCGTTAACCTGCACCTGATGCTGGTGAGCTTTTACCGGCCAGTGGGGAAGCGGTTCAAAATCATTTGTGAGGCAAAGGCCTTTCCAAGTGATCAGTATGCGTTTGAGACCCATACCCGTCACCATGGATTTGAGCCCGGTGATGCCGTTATTGAAGTAAAGCCCCGGGAAGGAGAGTTTACCCTGCGAACGGAAGATATCATCCGGGTTATACGTGAACAGGGGGAAGAAACGGCCCTGGTTTTATTCGGAGGGATCAATTATTATACCGGTCAGCGTTTTGATATGAAGGCCATTACCGAAGCCGGTCATGCATCCGGGGCCATCGTCGGATTTGACCTGGCCCATGCGGCGGGGAATATTCCGCTTCACCTGCACGACTGGCAGGTGGACTTTGCCTGCTGGTGCAGTTACAAGTACCTGAACTCCGGTCCTGGTGCCATCGGGGGTGTTTTTGTGCACGAAAGGCACCATGATAAAAACCTGCCCCGTTTTGCCGGCTGGTGGGGCTATGATATCCACCACCGCTTTAAAATGGAGAAGGGCTTTGTTCCCATGTCCGGGGCGGAAGGCTGGCAACTGAGTACGCCCGCTATTTTTCTCTATGCAGCGCACCGGGCCGCTCTCGAAATCATTGAGGCGGCCGGTTGGGAAAATATCCAGCAAAAAAGGGAAAAACTCAACGGGTATCTCTGGTCGCTGCTCGAAGAACTGGACCGGGAAACCGGGGGCCGGCAAATCCGGTTTATAACCCCGGGGAATGCTGCTGAACGCGGCTGCCAGGTATCCATGCTGATGCTGCAGAACGGGAAAGAAGTGTACCAGGCATTGATGAAAGACGGTTTTATCGTTGACTGGCGGGAGCCGGATGTGATCCGTTTTGCCCCCGTGCCATTGTATAATACGTACACGGAGGTCTGGTCCCTGGTAAACCGGCTCCGGGATTTATTGAAATAAACCGCAGGGTATAACTCCTCCTTATTTCTTAGCGGGCATCCTGTATTTTTGCGGCATGACACGTCAGCAACTGGTAGCACAGATCCGTCAAAAACAATCTTATCTCTGTGTGGGGCTGGACTCCGATATCAGCAAAATTCCGGCACATTTACTGAGTGACCCCGACCCGGTCTTTGCTTTTAACAAAGCGATCATTGATGCCACAAAGGACTATTGTGTCAGTTATAAGATCAACACGGCTTTCTACGAAGCATTGGGGGTGAAAGGCTGGATCGCGCTGGAGAAAACGGTGCGGTATATCGGGCCGGATCACTTTAAAATTGCGGATGCCAAGCGGGGGGATATCGGCAATACCTCCGACCAGTATGCGAAGGCATTTTTCGAAACACTCCCTTTCGATGCCGTGACGGTAGCCCCGTATATGGGCGAAGACAGTGTGAAGCCCTTCCTGCAGCATGCCGGAAAATGGGCGATCGTATTGGGATTGACATCAAATAAAGGCGCGGCGGATTTTGAATTGCAACCAGCCGGCGGCAGCTTATTGTATGAACAGGTTCTGAAAACGGTTTCCCGCTGGGGTACCCCGGAGAATACCATGTTTGTGGTAGGCGCCACGCAGGCGGACTCCTTTCTCAATATCCGCAAACTTACCCCGGATCATTTTTACCTCGTACCGGGTGTGGGGGCGCAGGGTGGCAGCCTGAAGGAAATTTCAGAAAAGGCGATGAACAGGGATTGTGGCCTTTTAGTCAATGCCAGCAGGGCCATCATTTTTGCCGCGGCGGGTACTGATTTTGCAGAGCAGGCAGGAAAGGTTGCCAGGGAGTACCAGAAAGAAATGGGTCATTATCTTTCTGGATTGTTCTGATTGACCTACGGTCATAAAATAACCCCCTTTTTTATTTATCCGTTACCTTTGTTCCAACTAAATTTCGATTGCAATGGCAGCCCGCACCGACCTTTTCCAAAGCCCCGATTATTTCGGCGTTGATGAATTACTGACCGAAGAACATCTCATGATCCGGGATGCAGTACGCTCCTATGTAAAGAAAGAAATATCACCCATCATTGAAGACTATGCGCAGAAAGCCGAGTTCCCGCAGCAGATCGTGAAAGAACTGGGCGAGTTGGGCTGTTTCGGCCCCACGGTACCGGTGGAGTATGGCGGCGGGGGGCTGGACTATATCGCTTATGGGCTGATGATGCAGGAACTGGAGCGGGGTGACAGCGGCGTACGATCCACTGCTTCAGTGCAGGGCTCCCTGGTCATGTTCCCGATCTATGCGTACGGAAGCGAAGCACAAAAACAAAAATATTTACCCAAACTGGCGAGTGGCGAATGGCTGGGTTGTTTCGGACTCACTGAACCCAATCATGGCTCTGATCCGGGCAGCATGCTGACTACGATTAAGGATGCCGGTGATCATGTAATCCTGAACGGGGCTAAAATGTGGATCAGTAATGCTCCCTTTGCCCAGGTGGCCGTAGTTTGGGCGAAAGACGAAGCAGGTGATATTATAGGCCTGGTCGTGGAAAGAGGAATGGAAGGATTCAGCACTCCCACCACGCATGGCAAATGGAGCCTGCGGGCATCAGCTACGGGCGAACTGGTTTTTGACAATGTGAAAGTGCCGAAAGAAAATATACTGCCGGGCGTAAAAGGAATCAAAGGCCCGCTGAGCTGTCTCACAAAAGCCCGTTATGGGATCGCCTGGGGAGTGATCGGGGCCGCCATGGACTGCTATGATACAGCCCTGCGTTATTCACAGGAACGGATCCAGTTTGGAAAACCGATCGGGGCATTTCAACTGCAACAAAAAAAACTGGCCGAAATGATCACAGAGATCACCAAGGCGCAATTACTGAACTGGAGACTGGGCGTATTGATGACAGCGGGCAAAGCAACTCCCCAACAGGTGAGTATGGCCAAGCGGAATTCCTGCGAGATCGCTACCCAGATATGTCGCGATGCCAGGCAAATGCTGGGCGGTATGGGGATCACAGGCGAATATCCCGTGATGCGCCACATGATGAACCTGGAAAGTGTGATCAC
>JBBIGW010000154.1:0-8532 GCA_037447355.1 Bacteroidia bacterium
AGGTCCAGGTATTGTTCTCCTTTATCATCCCATACATATGCGCCTTTGGCTTTTACAATTGTTACATCGTTGATGGGGTAAACGTCGAATAGTTTCATATATGTTGTAAGTTATAAGTTATAGGTTGTAGGTGGAACTCAGGTTTTAGAACGAACTTTTGATATCAGGGAAATTAACATAGCCTTTATTTCATTTATACTCACAGACAAGGGCACAAAATCTTTTTGTTCAATATAACCCAGGTCGTTTGCCAGGATCAGAAAATATTCGGATTCGTTGGCTGACCCCAGCGCAATGTTCAGGTAATGGGCAAATTCAGTTTGCGAATTTTTGCCACAGCCTTCAGCAATAGTTGAAGGTATGGAAGATGCTGCTCTTCTTAACTGGCTTGTCAGACCGTAAATCTCCTCCCTGGGAAATAGCCTGGACACTTCATACACTTTCAGTGTGAATTGATGTGCTTTTTCCCAAACCTTGAGGTCTTTGAAGTTCTGCATACTTAAAACCTATCACTTATTACTTATAACTAAAAATAGTTTGCCTTTAGTTTCAGTCCTGCTGTTTCTTCCAGCCCGGAAATTAAATTCATATTCTGCACCGCCTGCCCGCTGGCTCCTTTTACCAAATTATCAATGGCGGAATGCACCACCAGTTTATTCCCGGATTTCTCTAACTGGATCACCGCTTTATTGGTATTGACCACCTGTTTCAGGAATATCGCTTCACGGGAAACATGGGTAAACGGATGGTTCTTATAAAATTCTTCAAAGAGCCGGTACATTTCTTCCAGGCTTTTTTCACAATGCAGGGTGGAGCTGACAAATATACCCCGGGTAAAATCACCACGCCAGGGTACAAAATGAACCGCTGCATCAGTAGCCGGTTGTAATTGCTGCAGGGATTCCCCGATCTCTCCGAGGTGCTGGTGGGTAAGGGTCTTATACGCCTGGATATTATTCGCCCTCCAGCTGAAATGTGAAGTGGCAGCTAATGACTGTCCCGCCCCGGTGGACCCCGTGATACCGGTTGTGTATATATCTGTCAGCATTCCGGCCCTGGCCAGGGGAAGTAAACCCAACTGGACCGCTGTGGCAAAACAACCGGGATTGGCAATATTCCCGGCGGTTTTTATTTTCTCCCGGTTCAGCTCCGGCAGACCATAAACAAACTGGCGGTCCCCGATAACCGAATGAGCCGATAGCCGGAAATCATTGGCGAGATCGATGATCTTAATACGGTCAGCGAGCTTGTTTTCCCCCAGGAATTTTTTGGATTCGCCATGACCCAGGCAGAGGAAAAGCACATCGATGGCGCCGGTTTTCAGCGGGGAACTGTCATCCGTAAACTGAAGATCCGTTTCCCCAACCAGGTCACGGTGGATGCTGTGCACCGCTTTGCCCGCATTGCTCCGGCTATGGAGCATGCGGATATTTGCAGCGGGGTGATGAATCAATAAACGTATTAATTCTCCCCCGGTATAGCCGGCAGCCCCGATTATTCCGACTTTTATTGACATAGTTGATAACCCAAAGCGTTTATTGAGATTATAAAATATTTAGTATTGATTATCGCTGAAACGGGAAGCGTAATCATGACGGCCACTTTCCGCTCCGAATTGTTCAATTAACCAGGTGCTTTCCCGGATTTTAAAAATCAATAATCAGTATTAACAATGAATCTTCAATCTTTATTGACAGCTGTCCAGATGCCGGTCTGGTTGCCGAATATCTTCGAAAATCCGCGTACATCTTCCCCGGTAAACCCGCTGTTCATTTCCCCGTATTTGCCAAACCTGCTGTTCATCAGGTCATACTTCGATTCGATACCGGTTACCTGGAAACGGTAGGGGAACAGTTGTACGAATACATCACCGGTTACATTTTGCTGGCTGTTGGACAGGAAGGCTTCGATATCCCGCATGACGGGGTCGAGGATCTGTCCTTCGTGCAGCCAGTTGCCATAGAACTGTGCCAGCTGGTCTTTCCATTGCAACTGCCATTTGGTGAGTACATGTTTTTCCAGTGCATGGTGTGCTTTCAGGATTACCATCGGGGCCGCGGCTTCAAAACCCACGCGACCCTTGATGCCAATGATGGTATCACCCACATGGATATCACGTCCCAGCCCGTAAGGCCCGGCCAGGCTTTGTAAATATTGAATTGCTTCGGAGGGATGACCAAAGCGCTGGTCATTCACTGTTTTCAGTTCCCCTTTTTCAAAACCCAGCTTCAGTTCCTCACTGCCTGTTTTGGTAACCTGGGTGGGCCAGGCTGTTTCGGGCAACATGCCCCTGGAAGAAAGGGTTTCTTTACCACCCACACTGGTGCCCCATAATCCTTTGTTGATGGAATACATGGCTTTCTCAAAATTCAGATCCACCCCTTTGCCTTTCAGGTAGGCGATCTCTTCCTCACGGCTTAGTTTCATGTCGCGGATCGGGGTGATGATCTCTACTCCCGGGATCATGATATGGAAGATCATATCAAACCGTACCTGGTCATTGCCCGCACCGGTACTGCCATGGGCTACCGCATCCGCCTTCAGTTTTTGGGCATGTTCCGCAATATGCAGGGCCTGGCTCAGTCTTTCTGCTGATACGGAAAGCGGGTAGGTATTGTTCTTCAGGACATTCCCGTAAATCAGGTATTTAATGATGCGGTCATAATATCCTTTTACCGCGTTGATCGTGGTATGGGATTTTACACCCAGTTTATAGGCATGTGCTTCGATCTGTTTCAGTTCTTCTTCGCTGAAGCCGCCGGTATTTACAATGATGCTGTGTACTTCATAGCCTTTGTCTTCACCCAGGTATTTAACGCAATAGGTTGTGTCTAAACCGCCGCTAAACCCGAGCACCACTTTTTTGGACATTGTTTGCAGAATTATAAATGAAAGAAATGATGTAAAAGCGATTTGGGTTTACCCCCGCCATTGCTTTCCGATTTATCCTTTTTCAGGAACGGTCGCAGCAATTTCCATTGTTTGAATTTCAGGAGGCGTTCAAATCCTTTTTTATTTTCTTCGAAATACTGGGTGGTTTCCGCCGGCTCATAATGATCTTTGGGATCATAGAGCATGGCGGTGCACATACAGTTTTTCCGGTCCTTGCTCATGAGAATATCATAATTCACGCAGCTTTTGCAGCCGGCCCAGAAGGCTTCGTCCTGGGTCAGTTCGGAATAGGTAACCGGTTCATAGCCGAGTTCGCTGTTGATCTTCATGACGGCGAGGCCGGTGGTAAGACCGAATATTTTGGCTTCCGGGAATTTTTGCCGGGAGAGTTCGAAGATCCTTTTCTTGATCGATTTGGCCACCCCGCTTTTTCGGTAGGCAGGTGCCACGATAAGCCCGCTGTTGGCTACGTATTCGCCATGACCCCAGGTCTCGATATAACAAAAACCCACCCATTCATTCCGGCCGGTGATGGCGATAACGGCTTTCCCCTCGTCGATTTTTTGTTCGATATATTCAGGCGAACGCTTGGCGATACCGGTACCCCTGGCGGCTGCCGAGGCTTCCATTTCATCGGTGATCGTCTTTGAGTAGACCTTGTCGGAAACAGTAGCTACCCTGATAATGATGTGTTGATTGTCCACTGTTGAAACTATGTTGATATGAAACGGGCCACCAGTCCTGATTAATTTTCTCCGGGGGAATCTTCACTGACAGGGACCATGGTGAGCGGTTCGTCCTGTCAGTAAACAGGGCGACGTCGGGGGCGGGAAAAAGTAAACACATCAAAGCCAACGGAATAGACACCGCTGGTGATGGGCGCGTGGAACGCAAATTGTTTGGTATGTGTCAGAATATTCGCCACCTGTCTGAATAGGTTGTAACTTGGATGCAAATTTATAATAATTATTGGTACAGCCTCACAAAAATTTGTCATAAATCTGTTTTATGAGCACCCCAATCAACACCCCGCCAGAACAACCGTTAGCTCAGCCGGCTCCCCGGAAAAAATCAGGATTCAGAAAATTCACCCGGAGATTCCTGTTTGTATTGTTACTCGGACTGGCTGTATTTCTATATGTCAGGTATTTCTATGTTTTCGGGGTGGGCAGCAAGGCCGGCGAACTCAATTTCTTTGTAAAGAAGGGTTATGTTTTTAAAACCTATGAAGGCCGGCTGATCCAGGCCGGGTATAAAACAAATGTACCGGGAACCATTCAGTCCAACGAGTTTGAATTTTCCGTGGTCAATGAAAAAGTGGCGCAGCAACTGATGTCGAACAGTGGTGCCTTTATGAAACTGTATTACAAAGAATATTTCGGGGCCCTGCCCTGGCGGGGGATGAGCAAATATGTGGTGGACAGTATTATTTCAATTGAGAAGACCAGCGGACCCGCCAGCCCCTTCAAATAAGATCAGCGGGCCTGTAATAAAAAAAGGGCCGGGCGTTTATGGATCTCCGGTTTTTCTTTTTGCCATTGGGCAATGGTCTTAGTTTTCACCCATTCTGCCGGGCCGGTGAGGTCCACCGCTATACAAAAAAGGCTGTTGGGATGACAGGTTTTCAATACGGCTTCGATCAGCTGGTTATTGCGGTAAGGGGTTTCGATAAAGAGCTGGGTGCAGTCTTTTTTGGCCGATTCAGCTTCCAGTTCTTTCAGCGCTTTCATCCGCTGTTGGTTATCGATCGGGAGATACCCGTTGAATCTGAATTGCTGCCCGTTCATACCACTTGCCATCAGGGCCAGCAGGATGGAACTCGGTCCCACGAGGGGCTTCACTGTCACATTCATTTCCTGTGCGATCGCGATCAGGGCCTGCCCGGGATCCGCGATGCCGGGGCAACCTGCCTCGCTGACGATCCCGATGATTTTATCTTCTTTTAGTTTTTCCCGGAACAGCGCTGTTGCATTGTCTTCCGCCATATTGATCCACTCATAATCGTCGATCACGATATCCTGTCCCGGGAGACCGGTTTTCCAGAGTTGTTTGAAATACCGGCGGGTGGTCCGTTCGTTCTCAACAAAGAAAACCTGGCATTGACTGATGGCCCCCTTTACATAGAAAGGGATTGCCGCTAAGCCCTCTTCCTGCAATTCAGCCGGTATCAGGTAAACGGTACTCATCCGGTCAGCTGTTTTTTACTTTATGTACACTGAGGGTGGCCGCGATGGTTGCATAAGCAGGCGCCAGGATGATCAGCACATGCATGGCATAAAAGAGAAGCCCGTTGCCAATCGCCAGTCCCTTGTGCCTTCCGGTGAAGGCAATGCTCTGGGATAAACTGAAATTGTTGCGGGCAAAGCTGTAATCAAGCATGGAGATACCGAAGTAATAACATTCGAGGAACAGGGCGATCACGGGTGTGATCCAGCCGGCGAAAGGCACCAGGGACAGAAAGACCAGTGCCAGCAGGTAAACGGATTGCCAGCCGGCATTCCGCAGGGCCAGGCGGATTCCCCGGACCGCGTCTTTCTTTATCCCCGACCAGTTGAAGCTGTGTTCCTTCCCGTCAATGATCGTTTCCGTTTTTTCACTCAGGTAGGTAAAGAGCGGTGAGCCAATGATCAGGATAGCATATTTGAACAATGAAAAATAAAAGAGCACCAGGACCAGCCGGAGCATCATACCGGTCATGACAAAAAAGAAGCTGAGCCATTCACTGCGTTCCTTCTGCAGCCATACTTCAATACCCAGCTGGTCACTGACCCAGGAAACCACCTGGTCGGAGGACTGCCAGAAAAAAAACATACCGGTGAGGAAAAGGAGGGCATAGATAATGCCGGGCACCATGATCAGCCGGAATAGTTTGTGCTGATGAATAAAGCGGCGGGCTTCTTCCCAGGACTGGAACGCGATGACGATTTCTTTCAGCAAAGCCTTAATTTGAGGGCTAAATATAGACTATTGGGCAGAGCTGGGAAAACGAATCGGTCCTTTTTTTAATTCCTGATGAAACGAAAGAAACTGAAGCCGGAATTTTTCCGGAGAGAAAATGTATTGCAGGTTGCCCGGGATTTGCTGGGAAAAATACTGGTCAGCAAGCGGGATGGCGTGATTACGGCCGGTCGTATTGTGGAAGTGGAAGCATACCAGGGAATCACCGACAAAGCCTCCCATGCCTATGGCGGGCGCAGGACGAAACGGACGGAAGTTATGTATGCCCGGGGCGGTGTGGCCTATGTCTATCTCTGCTATGGAATCCATCATTTGTTTAATGTGGTGACCAATGAAAAAGAAATTCCCCATGCCATCCTGGTGAGGGCACTGGAACCCCTCGAAGGTATTGAGACCATGCTGGCCCGGACCGGGAAGAAAAAAGCTGGTTATTCACTCACCCGCGGACCGGGCAATGTATCAAAAGCCCTGGGTATCTCCACGCAGCACAGCGGGTATTCGTTACAATCAGCTGAATTGTATATTGCCGGTGACAGTTACCGTTTCGGGAAAAACCGCTTGCGGTCATCTCCCCGGATCGGTGTGGATTATGCAGGGGAGGATGCAAAGCGCCCCTATCGTTTTTACCTGCAGGGAAATCCCTATGTGAGCGGGAAAAATAATTGATACGGATCCGGTTCTGCCCGCTCGCAGCTCACCTGGTATCCGCAAAAAGATAGTTAACCTGACATTTGTAAGAACAGGGAGCCCGTATTTGAACAAATGACTGTATCTTAATTCCAAAATTTATTCGTTGTCAAAGAACCAACTGAAACTGATCTCCCTGCTGGCGGGAATCCTGGTTGCCGGCATTCTTTATTTTATTAATCCCTTTCATGTACCGGAAGCAGCCGCCCGGGTGCTGGCGGTTGCCGGCCTGATGATCACCTGGTGGGTCACCGAGGCCCTGCCAATGCCGGTAGTGGCATTGATGCCGCTTATCTTATTTCCTTTATTGAAAATAAATACGATCAAATCAACCGCCGCTGCCTACGGAAATGAAGTGATCTTTTTATTCATGGGTGGCTTTATGCTGGGACTGGCGATTGAAAAATGGAACCTGCACCGCCGTATCGCCCTGAATATTGTAAAAGCCACGGGCACCAGCGGCAACCGGATCGTACTGGGATTTATTCTGGCGACCGGCTTTCTCAGTATGTGGCTGAGCAATACGGCCACCACCATGATGATGTTTCCCATTGCCCTCTCGGTGATCCATGTCATGAAGGAAAACCAGGAAGGCGGGAACTATGCTTATTTCAATCTTTCCCTGATGCTGGCCATTGCCTGGGCTTCCAATTTCGGGGGAATTTCCACGATCATCGGCACACCACCCAACGTTCAGTTTGTCGGGTATTTTGAAAAAAAGTATAACATCAATATTGACTTTGTCGACTGGATGCTGCTCTGCACCCCGCTGGCATTTGTACTCATGATGGCCCTTTATTTTGTATCCACGCGGGTCCTCTTTCCCAATCATATCCGTTCCAGCGAAGCCGCGAGGAAACATATACACGGGGAAATTGCCTTATTGGGAAAACTCAGCGGGCCGGAAAAAAGAGTGCTGCTTATTTTCGGTTCAACCGCCCTGTTATGGATATTCAAAGACCTGATCAATGCCAGTCAGCCGTTTTTTAAACTGGATGATAATATGATTGCCATTATGGGCGGGGTGTCATTGTTTATTTGTCCGGCCGGGGAGAAAAGGGAGCGGGAAACGAAAGATAATGCGGAAAGCCTCCTCGCGTGGAGTGATACAAAGGAATTAGCCTGGGGCATTCTTTTATTGTTTGGTGGTGGCATTGCCATGGCGGATGCACTGGAGAAAGCCGGGCTGATCTCTCAATTGGGAAACTGGCTGGGACAGTATGCAGGCGGCGGGATCCTGCTGGTATTCCTGGTCACCCTGCTGTCAATATTTATAAGTGAAGTGATGAGCAATGTGGCCCAGGTGATCGTTTTTTCACCGGTGGTTTGTTCCCTGGCTGATTCAGTGGGGATGAACCCTCTCTTGCTCGGTATCCCGATGACCCTCGCGGCCAGTTGTGCCAGTATGCTGCCGATGGGTACACCCCCGAACGCGATTGTATTTGCCAGCGGGCATATCAAATTAAAACATATGCTGAAAGCAGGCCTGGTGATGAATCTCGTGGCCCTGCTGCTGATTACGTTGTTCAGCTGGTATTTGCTGCCCTTGCTGATGAAGGCGCATTAGAAGTCGGGAGTCGGGAGTCGGGAAGTCGGGAAGATTGAAATCCGGCCTTTGAATATCTTTTTAAATAGGGTTAGAACCGCGGGCAATTCAATTTCTTCGCATTGGGATCCGAATGCTGCTTGATATAGATCAGGGATATTTCCATGCCGCCCCTGGTATTTGAAGCGGGTTTCAGGCTGGAGGTATTGGCGTCATATGAAACGCCGATCTGCAGTCCTTTAAATTCAAGTCCCACGTAGGGAATGGCCGCATCTTTTAAACGGTACCAGGCGCCCACATAGATATTTACCGGATCGTTTTCATTGTTGTTTACATTGTAAGAAAAGGCACCACCCACCACGGTATTATACGCTTTGGCCTGTATGCTGTGATTGGCGGCCAGGTGCAGGTAATTATAGGAGCCCAAGGGAATCTTACCACCGGCCTGT
>JBBIGW010000155.1:0-8330 GCA_037447355.1 Bacteroidia bacterium
TAAAGGGGGGCTTAGTTTTGAAAATGTGATAGAAAATTGAAGTTCGGAACAAAAAAATCCGAGGCTTAACCCGCTTTTTGACTTTTACCGGACAACAGTGACTGACTACTAGCTAATCGTCCACACCTCACTTCCCCTCAGCAGTTTGTCAAGATCCGCCGGCTTTCTTGATTTGGCTTCATCGATCTGGGCCGCCATCACTTCTTCGTAGCAGGGGCGTTTGGTTTCATAGAACACGCCAAAAGGCCTCGGGAGGTGACCCTCGCTGCGGGGATTATCAAAAATGCGGGTTAGTATCTGTGCTTTGTAAATATCGGCTTCATCATGCACCCAGACCTCATCCACGCTATGGCCTTTGTCCAAATCAACCACGATGGGTTTAAAACCATCCAGTTTGATTCCTTTATTATTGTTGGCTCCGAACAGCAGGGGTTTGCCCTGCTCCAGGAATAAGGTCTCTTCCGGCTTGCTTGCTTTTTCCGTGAAGATCTCGAATGCACCATCATTAAAGATGTTGCAGTTCTGGTAGATCTCCAGGAAGGAGGTGCCCTTGTGTCCATAGGCCCGCAGCAGCATGGCCTGCATGTGTTTGGGGTCCCGGTCCATGGTACGGGCAACAAAGGTACCATCAGCACCCAGGGCCAGGGCCGCCGGGTTGAACGGATGATCGATGCTACCCATCGGGGACGACTTCGTGATCTTGTGCTCTTCTGATGTGGGGGAATATTGTCCCTTGGTCAGACCATAGATCTGGTTATTGAACATCAGTACATTAATGTCCAGGTTCCGGCGGAGCAGGTGGATGGTATGGTTACCCCCGATACTCAGGCTGTCCCCGTCGCCGGTCACCACCCATACACTCAGTTCGGGGCGGGAGGCTTTTAACCCGGAAGCAATGGCCGTGGCCCTTCCGTGGATGGAGTGCATACCGAAAGTATTCATGTAATACGGGAAACGGCTGCTGCAGCCGATACCGGAAATAAATACAATATTTTCTTTGGGGATCCCAAGGCCGGGCATCACTTTCTGAACCTGGGCCAGGATGGAATAGTCCCCGCAACCGGGGCACCAGCGTACTTCCTGGTCGGTGGCAAAATCTTTGGCACTAAGGGCAGGAGCTGTCGTTACTTCACTCATAGTAATATCGATTCCGGCAAATTTAAGAAATATCAGGGAGGGATGCCGCCCTGACAGGATGATTTTTACAGGCAAAAAAGCTAATTTTTATCATAAGCCGGCATACAGCCCCCTTTTTATACCCCGGGGTAACTTTTTGCATGTCAGGTAAGTATTTTCGGGGTGGTGAATAATCAACCTGCCCGCTTCGCAGCGAGGCGAGCAGGCAGGTGTTTAATGCTCAATGTTCAATTCTCTATGCTCAATTTTCATTTAGTTCACCCCAATACTCGGCCGCCCGGCGGGTATGCGGGATCACGATCGTGCCTCCTACTATATTCGCCACGGCAAATACCTCGTACACTTCCTCCGTGCTTACGCCCAGTTCATGGGCCTTACCCAGGTGGTATTTGATACAGTCATCACAACGCAGCACCATGCTGGCCACCAGCCCCAGCAGCTCCTTGGTCTTTACATCCAGCGCCCCGGCCGCATAGGTATTGGTATCGAGGTTCCATAGCCTTTTGATCACCAGGTTATCCTTGCTGAGGATCACTTCATTCATTTTCGTACGGTATTCATTGAATTCGCTGACCAGTTTACTCATGATTTTGTATTTAGGCTCCAAAAGTAGAAAAGATCACCATTTATCATTTACGGCAAGAGGAAACTCCCTGAATTCGTATTTTCATCGGACTAAACATCCTTTATGAAAAGAATGCTGCTTTTTTTACTGCTGGTTCAGATTTCTGTTTTTGCCCTTGCACAGAATGGCACCGAACCGGTTAAAGTGACGGATATGTTGAAGATCAAAGCCGTCGGGGGCGTCAGCCTGAATACCGATGGAAGCAAGCTGGTCTTTTCCGTCGCCGCCATTGAGCCGGAGGGAGAGAGTAAGACGGAGTATAAATATACCAGCCAGGTCTGGATCGCGCCTGCTGACGGCAGCAGCGTCCCCCTGCAACTGACGACCGGAAAGGAAAACGCCTCCCAACCCCTGTTCAGCCCGGATGGTAAACAGGTTTTGTTTGTCCGTCCCGTAGAAGGAAAATCACAGCTTTTCCTGCTGGCCCTGGAGGGAGGCGAAGCTGTTCAGCTGACTAAATTCAAATACGGAGCAGGTAATCCCAGGTGGAGCCCGGATGGGAAACAGATCCTCTTTTCCGCGGCGATCAGTTTTAAAGAGCTGTTGAAAGATTCCCTGCTGAACCCGGGTAAGAGCGCACCGGCATGGCCACTGGAAAAACCGGGGTTTGAGAAGACCGGCCTGCCCTCAACCAACGGGGTGAAAGCCGATCCGGATGGCAGCCTCGATGAGATCAGGGCTTACCTGGAAAATAATGCGGCAGATAAAAAAGCCAGGGTCTTCAATAAACTGAACTACCTCGATGAAATGGACCTGAACCCGGAGATGAGCTTTACGCATTTCTTTATCATGGATGCCAAACCGGATGCTAAGCCTGTGAATATTACAAGAGGGTTTTACCGGTACAACAGCGCGGACTTCACACCGGATGGAAAACAACTGATTCTCTCGGGAATGATGGATTCCCTGCAGCACCCGGACCGGGTACTGGAAGGTGCGATCTTCCTGGCCAACACGGACGGAAGCGGGCTCCGAAAAATCTTAGGAGAAAAAGGCATTTCCTTTTCCAATCCCCGTGTCTCACCTTCCGGCAAGTGGCTGGCTTTTCAATACGGCACCACCTCTTTTGTCAGCATTCCCGGCCTGGCGATCATGCCACTGGAGGGCATACTGAAAGATAAAACCGACCTGCCATTCGACCGGAATAAAGGGAATATTACCTGGACTGCTGATGAGAAATATATTTATTTCTCCGCGCAAAGCAATGGCGGGCAGCCCCTGTACCGGGTGGAACTGGCCACCAAAAAAACGGAACAACTGACTGATATTGCCAGCGGCATCGGCAGTTTCGGCCTGGCTGGCAACAAACTGGTATTTGTAAAAACCGAAGTGGCCGACCCTTCTGAACTTTATGCTGCCGATGCAACAGCTAAGAATGCAAAAAGGATCAGCCGTTTTAATACGGAATGGATCGCCGGCAAACAACTCAGCTTCCCTGAAAAACACAGTTTCAAAAACGAGAAGGGGATGACGGTTGAATACTGGGTAATGAAGCCCGTTAATTATGAACCCGGCAAAAAATATCCTTTGCTGCTCGAAATCCACGGAGGGCCGGCCGCTATGTGGGGACCCGGCGAAAGCAGCATGTGGCATGAATACCAGTTTTTCTGCGGCAGGGGATACGGTGTGGTGTACTGTAACCCCAGGGGCAGCGGGGGCTACGGGTTTGACTTTTTGAGAGCAAATGTGAATGACTGGGGTGCCGGTCCAACCCGGGATGTACTGACCGCGCTGGACAAGACAGTGGCCGAGGGCTGGGCCGATACGTCCAGACTGCTGATCACCGGTGGTTCCTATGCCGGTTACCTGGTGGCCTGGATCATTTCCCACGATCAGCGCTTTGCCGCTGCCTGCTCACAGAGAGGAGTTTATGACCTTTCCACTTTTTTCGGGGAAGGCAATGCCTGGCGGCTGGTGCCCAATTATTTCGGTGGCTACCCCTGGGAACCGGCTGTCAAAGCAACACTGGAAAGAGAATCCCCGATTCATTATATACAGAACATCAAAACGCCTTATATCATTTTCCATGGGGACAATGACCGGCGTACCGGTTTTGTACAAAGTGAAATGCTCTATAAAAGTTTGAAAGTGCTGGGCCGTCCCGTTGAATATGTCCGGCACCCGGGGGCCACGCATGAACTGACCCGCAGCGGGAATAACCGGCAGCGGATCGACCAGATGCTTCGGACCTGGGAGTTTTTTGAGCGTTTTATCCGTTAATATTTTACCGGATGCTGCTTTTGCAGGAGATGAACCGTCAGAAATAAATCAATGTTGTTTAAAAAGAAAATAATCGTTTTTTTAGCCTGTTTTGCCTTTGTAGGACTGGGTGTATCGGCCATCAGGGCCCCTTTGTTCCAGGACCGGAACCTGAAAGTGCTTCCCCTGGATATCCCGGATCAAAAATTAGACAGCTTAATGGAAACCTACAGTAAGGCGCTCGGGGTAAAATGCGCATTTTGTCATTCCAAAGTACCCGGCTACACAGACAGTCTTGATTTCAGGTCCGACGCCGAACCCATGAAGGAAAATGCCCGGGATATGATCCGGATGACGATCCAGATCAACAAGACCCATTTTTACTTTGATAAGAATACAAGGCCCGAGTACCTGCATACCGTCAGTTGCATGACCTGTCACCGGGGCCAGCCGTTTCCTCCAGAATATTGAGCATTGAGCATTGAAAATTGAACATTGAACATTAGCCTTCTTTGAATTAAATTTTCACTCTTTCGTTAGCGCTCCTGCGAGCGGGCAATGCTCAATGTTCAATTTTCATTTACGACAACTTAGCGGCTTTTCATATTATTTCTTGCCGTAGAAATGCCCTTACCTATAATCGCAACCAGTTCCTCTGCTTCGCCGATCATTTTATTCAAAATAGTATTCCACGGAACCAGCTCCTTCTTAGCAATAATTTTCAACGCTGTACGGCATTCCTTTAGTTCTTTCAGCACGATGCTCATTTTATGCAAAAAATCATTTCCCGATTCGGCTGCCTGAACTTCCGCATAATTAAAAGCAGGCGAATGGCAGGACCTGATTAATTGCCCCGCAATATAGTTCCCTGCCCGGTTATTGGGCAACGCTTCAACAATATCGATCATATTGCAGGTGAATTGGATCAGCCTTTCTTCCAGGTCATATTTCTTTTTATTCATACCCGTATTTATGCCCCTAAGCTACAAGGAACAGCATTCCGGGAAAAGGTGTTATAACAGGAATTCTTTGTTTTTTTCCTCCTAAAAAAGGTGATTTCTTGTATAATATTAAATTCGGAGGAGGGTAATTGAATATTGCTGCAGGTTGCTAACAAGGGGTAAATTGTTTGCTTCTAGTATTGGTGAACAATGCTCAATTCAATTTTCAATGTTCAATGCTCAATTTTCAATGCTCATTACAGGACCGCAACCAGGCCCGTATTCCCGCCACGATCTGCCGGGCCACTGCTTTATGAAAGGCAGGATCCAGTATCAGTTGTTCATCCTCCTTGTTGCTAAGAAAAGCGACTTCCACCAGGCAATTGGGATATTCCGTAGGACCGCTCAGGGCGAAGTTGAAGCTCCCGATATTCCCGAATTCGGTCAGTCCCAGGTTCAGCAGCTCTTTTAATATATATTGTGAAAGCGGGCGGAACCCGGTATAACGGTAATACGTACTCGTACCGCAGATGCTGTCTTTCGATGAAGCGTTGAGGTGGATGCTGACCAGGAAATCCGGTTCCTCCTGTTGCAGCATAATAATGCGTTCGGGCATGGACAGGGTTGTATCCTTTTCACGGGTCATGAACACTTTTGCCTTCTCCTCCTTCAGTGCCTTTTCCAGTTCCTTTGCGATCAGGAGGGTATAATCCTTTTCCCGGATCCCTGTTTTTGTGCCGGTTGCCCCGTTATTCTCCCCGCCATGACCTGCATCCACCGCCACTTCCAGGAATTTCAGCTGCGGGTCCGCCGGCTGACGTTTAATACGGATCACTAATTTCCTGTTCTCGTACCAGATCCGGTATCCCCAGTGCTGCGGGTGATTTAATTCAACGATCACGCGGAACACATCATCCTCCGGTTGCTCATGGTAAACATTCTTTATCCCGGTGGCTGTAGAAAGCTGCGTGATCCAGTTTGTATTGTTGGTAGCCCCGAAAATATCAATCACCAGGCGGGAGGGGTCGGTCAGCTGCATGCTTTTGTACGGAAGTTTTTCGTCGAGCGTCACGGTTACATAATCATAGCGGTCATCTCCCCAGACCCTCCAGCTATTGGTCAGGTAATAGTCGGAAAGCCGGAGGCTGTCATCCCGCTGAAAATTCGCTTTTGGGAGATAGGCGATATGATTGACAGAAAGCCGGACCTTGTAGTTGAGGATCGTACTGTCCACCACCCTGACCAGGATGCCGGTATCCAGGCAGGTCAGTTTAGCCCCGCCCAGTCGGTCGGAACCGAGCCCGTATTCGAGACAGGGTAATACCCCGCTTGTCTTACCCACGATAAAATTCCGGGCCGGTGGCTGCGCCTGCAGGGAAAAAGCCAGGAGCACACAGCTGAAACGGAAAAATCGTAACATAACAGAAAGATAACATAAAAACCCCTTTGGGAATGAGCCGTATTATTACGGTGGTGTATATCAGTTTTACTGAATTTTCCTCCAAACCCCTCTATTTAAACACTATATGTTGTTATTGCCCGTTAATATTGCGGGGTAATTCTGAAACAAGTAAGAATTGCGATCCATATCCTTAGAAAAACCGACAGAAATGAACTGGAATTCGATCATGGGCCTAGTGTCTTCCCTGGCATTGTTCGGGCCTGTACTTTTAATACTCGTCCTGGGTTTAGGACGCTACAGGAGCTTCCCTGTATTAGTGTTATACTATTTATCGGCCTTTATTTACAACCTGATCACCGAGCACTATATCATTGTAGGTGCCGAAACAGAATATTATTGGGGGCTGCTCAATAATATTGCGGATCCTCCCCTGATGATCCTGTTCCTGACCTATTTCAGTACCTCCAGAACATTTACACAACGGATGAAATGGCTGGCCCTGGCCTTTGCTGCTTTTGAAGCCATCATCATTGCTGTGGTCGGCCTTAATACCGAAGCGATCACCATCCTGATGGGTCCCGGGCTGCTGCTCGTGTTCGGACTCGCCATGTATTTCTTTATCCGGCATACCAAACAGGCGATCGAGAACCGCAAAGCCACGGGGAAAGCGGTCATTGTGACCTCCCTGCTTTTTGCCTATGGCTGTTATTTCCTCATTTACCTGCTTTACTATGTCTTCAAGGCGCACGTGGATAAAAACGGGGAAGAGAACATTCAGTATGTAAATGATACCTTCCTGGTATATTATATAGCAGCCAGCCTGTCCTCCATTATGTTATGTGTCGGGCTGGTGGTGGAACAAAAGCGGATCCGGAAACTGAAAGAATTAAAAGTAACCCGCAAAGAACTGTCCAGCCTGTATACGGATACAAAAAGGGCTGTCCCGTTAAGAACAGTCCTGCTCGATTTTGACCGGGAACAGTGGAATTAGAAGCAGTACTTCCCTTCCGCGATCATTTTATCCGCAATTCTTCTCCGGGCATTCTTGCTGTTAAAAGGCTCTGCTTTGGTAAAGCGTTTCAGCCCGATCAGGATCATTTTCTGTTCATCCCCGTCTGCAAAGGCGTTGATGGCATCCTTGCCCGATTTATTCACTTTATCCGCCGCGTCATACAGGTAGGTGCGCATGATATCGAGGTACACCTGGCAGGCCGTTTCTCCTTTTTCTTCCACCATTTTCATGACCCGCAGGAGCACGCTTTCCGCGTTGAAGGTTTCGATGGCCATATCCGCAATATTCATCAGCACTTCCTGCTCGCCTTCTATTTTCATCATCAGTTTCTGCACGGCGGCACCGGATGCCATTAAGATGGCTTTTTTCAGGTTGGCGACCAGTTTACGTTCGGCAGCAAAAGGCGATTCATCCGATGCCCCGAAATCTGGAATACTCATCAGTTCTTTTTGCACCGCCATGGCAGGACCCATCAGGTCCAGCCTGCCGCCCATCGCCCTTTTCAGGGTCATATCGAGCGTCAGCAGGCGGTTGATCTCATTGGTTCCTTCGTAAATGCGGTTGATCCGGCTGTCACGGTAAGCCCTCGAAATATTATACTCAGCGCTGAAGCCGTTTCCGCCATGCACCTGCACGCCTTCATCCACCACGTAATCCAGCACCTCGCTTCCGTACACTTTCAGGATGGCGCATTCAATCGCATATTCTTCCGCACCGCCCAGCAGGGCTTCGCTGAAGGGTTTGCCGGCGGCCAGCAGTTCATGTTCTTTTTCATCGATCCATTTGGCCGTACGGTAGAGAGCAGATTCCGCCACAAAAACCCGCAGGGCCATTTCGGCCAGTTTGTATTTGATCGCCCCAAAATTGGAGATCGGTTGCTGAAACTGTTCCCGGGTTTTGGCATATTCCACGGTTCCGCTTAAGGAACGCCGGGCGCCACCGATCGCTGCGGCGCAAAGTTTCAGGCGACCAATATTCAGGATATTGAATGCGATCCGGTGTCCCTTGCCCACT
>JBBIGW010000156.1:0-8324 GCA_037447355.1 Bacteroidia bacterium
AGGAGGAGATGTTTGTTGCTGATCGATCCGGGATCAGCCAGTACAAATTTTCCCTCCATATTTTTCCAGCGTTCGATCCTTCCTTTTTTGGTCTGGGTTTCGGTATGTTCAGGCCGGAACACGGCTTTATCCAGCACCGGGATATGCATAACCTCCGCCATGCCTTCACAAAGCACCGTGGCCTGGTTATATCCCCTCCTTTTTTCTTTGGCAGGAAAAAGGGGCAGGGGGACCAAGGCATCGGCAGTAAATCGCCCCGACTTTTTTAGTTGTTCACCCATGATCCTTCCCAGCTGCCGGCCCAGTTCAGGGTTCCTTTTGTATTTAAACTGGTGCATCAGGTGTTGCACCAGTGATTCCTTGGTAAAATAAAATTGCGCACTCGCGGCTTCCAGGGGTAAACGTCCCCAGAATATTTTTTCAGCCGGGTTGGAGGGATGCCATTCAAAACAGGTTTCGGGTAACGCGTTTACACAGCGCAGGCACAGCACAGAATCTTCGGGGAGGATATCACTGCCGCAACCGGTACAGGTATGCGGAAAGAGCAGGTGAAGGAGGGCCTCCTTCATTTCTTTCAGCGTGTGCATGACGGGATAAGGTTTATTTCCGGAAGTAAATCTAAGGAAAGACTCAGAATAAATACCGGTATACCTCTTCTACGCGTCCCATTGTAACCACTTCGATTCCTGACGGGCGGTGCTTCTGCTTGCCCCGGTTGTATTTGGAAACAATGATCTTTTCAAATCCGAGTTTCTCTGCTTCGGCAATCCGTTGTTCAATGCGGTTGACCGCCCGGATCTCACCGCTCAGTCCCACTTCCCCCGCAAAACAAATATGCGGGGGCAGGGTCACATCTTCATAGGAAGAAAGCAGGGCACAAAGCACTGCCAGGTCGATCGAAGGGTCTTCCACTTTTATACCACCGGCAATATTGAGGAATACATCCTTCATTCCAAAATGAAAGCCGCCTCTTTTTTCCAGCACGGCCAGCAATAATTGTAAACGCCGCAGGTCAAAACCGCTTACCGTCCGTTGCGGGGTGCCGTATACCGATTGGGTAACCAGGGCCTGCACTTCTATTAATAAAGGCCGCAGGCCTTCGATCGTGGCAGCAATGGCAATCCCGCTGAGCTGGTCTTCTTTCTGGGTGATCAGGATCTCACTGGGGTTCAGCACCCCTCTCATACCCGTATCAGTCATTTCATAAATGCCAAGTTCTGCGGTACTGCCGAACCGGTTCTTCAGGGTTCGCAGGATCCGGTAGGCATAATGCCGGTCACCTTCAAACTGCAATACAGTATCCACCATGTGCTCTAGGATCTTGGGACCGGCGATGCTGCCATCCTTGGTAATATGCCCGATCAGGAAAACCGGTGTATTGGTTTCCTTGGCAAAACGCTGGAACTCGGCCGTGCATTCCCGGATCTGTGATACACTTCCCGGGGAGGAATCGATATGGGCTGTTTGTAATGTCTGGATGGAATCCACAATGACCAGTTGCGGTTTCAGTTTTTTGATCTCCTGGAAAATGGTTTGAGTGGATGTTTCCGTCAGCAGGTAAAACTGATCATTCTTTAATCCCAGGCGGTCAGCTCTCATTTTTAACTGCTGCTCACTTTCTTCACCACTGATATAAAGAACGATGACCTCCTTCAGCCATAAACCGTTTTGAAGAAAGAGGGTGGATTTGCCAATACCCGGTTCGCCGGCTACCAGTACGAGGCTGCCCGGGACAATACCACCACCCAGTACACGGTTCAGCTCCGTATCCGCTGTAGGCATTCTTTTTTCTTCACTGCTTTTTACTTCGCTGAGTGAAATGGTTTTGCCGGTTCTTTTGCCGGTCGTATAATCATCCCATCCGGGATTGTTTTTCGTATCGTCTTTATGCACCAGCTCTTCCACGAATGTGTTCCATTGTCCGCAGGATGGGCACTGACCCACCCATTTCACACTTTCATGTCCGCATTGCTGGCAAAAAAAAGAAGTCTTCACTTTGCTCATGCGATAAAATTAATTGTTTTACAACTGCAACCGGAATTCACTGCCAGGTATAACCCAACCGGCGCAACGCAGAAGAAAAAAAAGATGAAAAGGGATGAAAAAACAGAAAAAATGCGGGATGTATAAAAATGTAAAAAGGGCCAATCTGACGACTGACCCTCTTACTTACTAACCCATTAAATTCTATTGCTAAGTTACAATTATGCCCCACATTTCAAAATAAATTTTTACTGCTGTGAATAACTTCGGGGACCTGGTATGGCCGTGTAAACGCATTGAAAATCAGTGATTTTAATTTTATAATATTCTGATTATAAATGAGTTGCATAAATGTATTTCGAACCTGTTTGCTACTGCTCTCCGTCTTAAATTAACTATGTATTAAGCTGGGAATGACAAAAAGACCGAAAAAACAAGGCTGATTCAAATGGTCGCAAATTTGTTGCAGACTGTTATTAAATAAATAATTTAAAAGCCATGACAAGTGAGATTTTTATCGTTTCGCTGATCTTTTTAGGGATCAGTTTTTTGGTTTCTGCGGTGTTGAAATCAAAGTTCACCCGGTACAGCAAAATTGGCCTGGCGAACGGGCTTTCGGGCCGGGAAATCGCTGAGAAAATGCTCAGGGAGAGCGGAATATATGATGTAAAAGTTATATCTGTTGACGGTTTTCTGGCCGATCACTATAACCCGGTCAACCGGACGGTAAACCTCAGCCAGGAGGTCTATAGTGGTACGAGTATTTCAGCCGCCGCAGTGGCTGCCCACGAATGCGGGCATGCCGTGCAGCATGCCACCCGTTACGGCCCGCTGATGTTCCGGAGCAAAATGGTACCGGCTGTTCAGGTCAGCTCCATGCTGGTCAACTGGATCCTGCTTGCAGGTATCGTGGTTCTGGCGACCACCAAAAACCCAACGGTATTATTGATCGGGATTATCATAATGGCGGTCACTGTCCTGTTTACCCTGGTGACTCTTCCGGTCGAGTTTGATGCCAGCAAAAGGGCCCTGGCCTGGCTGAACCAGACCAATATTACTAACGCAACGGAATATCCGAAAGCCAAAGATGCCCTGAAATGGGCCGCTACCACCTATGTGGTGGCCGCGCTTGCCGCTGTAGTACAGCTTATACAATATATAATGATCTATATGGGCAGCCGGGACAGAAGTTAATAGCCATTAGTTGACTCAAATCAATTAAAAGCCATGCAGCGATCTGCATGGTTTTTTTGTTTTGTTAAGATTAGGTTAACATATATTTATTCCCTCTTATATCACAAAAACCAACACAAATGAGTAAACTAAGACTGCTCTTGCTGGGGTCAGTGCTATTTTTCGCCCAGTTTGTCTCTGCGCAGACAAGAGAAGTGACCGGAAAGGTCACTGATGCAAACGGAGCTCCGTTGAACGGGGCTTCAATTAATGTCAAAAATTCAAGGATTGGGACCAGTGCAGGCCCCGATGGTACGTTTACCATCAGCGTGGCACCCAATACTGTACTTGTAATAAGTGCGGTAGGCTACGAGCAAAAAGAAGTAAATGTAGGCTCCCTTACTTCAATTGGCGTTAAGCTGGATGCAGATGCCCGGGCTTTGAGTGAAGTGGTTGTAACCGGTACGGGTGCTGCCACCAGCAAAAAGCGCCTGGCTATTGCGGTTGAATCCATTTCAGCTGATAAGTTGCCGGCGTCTCCAACCGCGGATATCGGAAGCGCCCTGGTTGGGAAAATTGCCGGTGCACAAATCTCCCTTACCAATGGCAGCCCCGGTTCACCTGTTAATATCCTGCTTCGCGGTATTAACGGTGTAATTACCGGAACCATGCCGCTGATCCTTCTGGACGGGGTGGAAGTGAGAGCGACCAGCCTGGAAAGCCTGGATCTTAGTACTATCGACCGGGTTGAGATTGTGCAGGGACCCGCTGCTTCAACCATCTATGGGGCCCAGGGAGCAAATGGGGCGATCCAGTTATTCTCCAAAAGAGGTAAATCCGGTAAATTAAGTATTGATGTTTCTTCCAGTGTTGCAGTAAACCAGTTACTGAATATCGGCAAAGTCCAGAAATCAAGATTTCACTCATTTAATGTGGATGCCAATGGTAATGTGGTGAACGGCAGCGGAACCCCGCTGGAATATGACCCGGTTACCGGTTCTTACCTGACCAATCCCGTGTTTAACCTGATCTCCCCGACCAGTATTGCCAACCATGAATACAACAAGAACCTTCAGTTCTATGATCATTATAAAATGTTTTTTCAAAAAGCAAAAACGGTTAATAATTCCATTATCCTGAGTGGTGGTACCGAAGGATTTGATTATAGTTTCGGGTTATCGGATAATTACCAGGAAACCGTTTTCAAGAATAACGGTGATTTCCGAAGGACCAACCTGACCTCCAACCTCGGCTTCACACTGGCCAGGGGATTGAAATTCCGTTCTATCACCCAGTTGGCGTACACGAAGAACACCCAACTGGATGTGAGTGGCCGCAATATGTTCTACGCGATAAATAACTCACGCCCCTTTGCCAACTATGAACAAAAAGATGAATTGGGTTATCACTCCCCTTATTTCGGGGATGCAGTTGGGGTAAACGGGTACAATTTTAATTATATCATCGAAAATTCGAAGGCGGTTGACAAGACCATTGATATCGTTCAAAGCCTGAACCTGAATTATAAGTTTTCCAAATACCTGGAACTGGATGCCAGGTACGGGCTGAACCGAAGCAATTTCAACAGCCGTTTCCGGATTGCGGAACAGAGCCATAGTGTTGGCGCCGATTTCTGGGAATACTGGGCAGAGTGGTATTCACCCCGGACATCCTTTGGCGTACCGGCGGCTTCTAATGAGTCAGGTGAGATCAACGAACAGGATTTTATCAGCACTTTCCACAATTTTATTGGTACAGCCACTGTAAAACTGGATTTGCAAAATGATCTTGGCCTGAATGTTCCCATCACATCCACCACCTATGGCGGATGGGATTACCGGAAACGTATCAATACCAACTATGTTACCTATGCCACTGATGCTCCGGACTACAGCCCGTATACTGCGGCAGATATGGGGAACTATAAAGTAGTGACGGATAACCTTGACAAATTTGTTACATACGGCTATTTTGTAAACCAGCGGTTTGAATACAAGGACTTTGCCGGGATTGGCGGCGGCCTGAGAAGTGACTACTCTTCCGCTTTTGGCCGTGGTTCTAAACCAGCCACCATGTACCGGGGGGATGCCTATGTGAGGATCAGCAGTTTTGATTTCTGGAAAAACAGCAATGTTTATAATGTGATCAAAGAATGGAAACTCCGCAGTTCCTATGGGCAGGCGGGAGTGCAGCCCAATTCCTATGACAGGTATCCTGTATTGGCGCCGGCAATCCTCGGCACACAAAGCGCCCTCGCTGACCCGGTTGCTTCCAATAATGCCGACCTGAAATTATCGATCGCAACTGAGTTAGAAGTGGGTACCGATATTACTGCAAACCTGCTGAAAAATAACTGGCTGAGAAATGCGACATTAAGTTTCAGTTATTGGAAAAGAAAATCCAAGGATTCGTACCTGCGGGTGGACATCGCCCCCAGTGTCGGCCTGGGAAGACAGTTAACGAATGCCGTGGACCTGAGCTCTGATGGTATCCAGGCTTCGTTGAACCTGGCCGTTTATTCTTCCAAAAACCTGAACTGGAATTTCACAGCTAATTACAGTAAACAAAAATCAGTGATCGATAAAGTACTCGGTGGCGCGGAAGTGATCATCCAGTCCGCAGCCGGAAGTTCCCAGTACGTGATCCGCGCCGGTGAAAAAATCGGCCAGATCTATGGTTACCTGTTCCTGCATGATGTTAACCAGCTGGACGCTAATAAAACTCCTTACATTCCTGCAGATCAGCAGGCGAATTATGAAGTGGCCAGTAACGGGTACGTGGTGAACAAAACCACCAAACAGCCATTTGCCACCGCCGGCCGTTATTCACTGGGCGATCCGAATCCGAAATTCAACATGTCCTTTATCAATGACTTTACCTACAAAGGATTTCTGACTTTCGGGTTCCAGTTTGATTGGGTATACAAAAGCAACCTGTACAACCAGACCAAAGAATGGATGTACCGGGATGGTATCCATAAGGACTATGCAGTGCCTGTGACCATTGCCGGTCAGACCGAAGCATGGACCGCTTTCTACCGCGGGGCCTATGCGGTCCGCCAGGCGAACGGTACCAAGAGTTACTTTATGGAAGATGCTTCTTTCCTGCGTTTAAGGAATGTGGCCCTCGGTGTGGACCTGGCCCGTTTTGTAAAACTGAAAGGACTGAATAAATTACAATTAGTGTTTACCGGCCGCAACCTGCTGACCATTACCGATTATACCGGTATGGATCCTGAAATAAGTTCAGGGGCAAATAATTCTGCCTTTGACCGTGCGGTGGATCATAACACTATTCCTAATGTAAAAACGTACCAGGTTGGTCTGAAACTCGGTTTCTAACACTTCAAACTAAATTATTATGAAATCTAAAAGAATATTTTTCCTGATTGCTGCGATCGGTTTTTTTGCCAGCAGTTGCAAAAAGGAACTGACAACGGCAAATCCGAACACGCCAAGCCCTGAATCGCTGAACAGCGAATCCGGTATTATCAGTTATGCTACGGGTGGCGTATATATCAATGGGTTTAAAACACTGAAGTATACAGATGGTGTTTACGGGCCTTTCTGGAGCGGCGCCACCGGCTTTCATGAGCTGATGGCCGATGTAATAGGTGCCGATGCAGCCAATGCCTTTATCAACCAGATGGGCTGCCCGGAAAAAGTGGTGCATGATGATGCATCCGTGGTATTAAATCCCAACTCTCCCAATAAGCAGATCGCCCTGATCCGCCAGGCCAATACCAACCAGCAGGCAGGCAATAATTTCCTGTTTTATGAGTGGGCCTATATGTATAACCTGATCAGTTCCTGTAACCTGATCCTGGAAAAAGTGGAAACGGTATCCCTGAGTGGCGATGCGGCTTCCAAAAAAGCAGCGATCAAGGCCTGGGCTTACTGGTGGAAGGGGTTTGCGTACAGCCGGATTGGCTCCATCTACTATGCCGGCCTGATCAACAATGGGTACCAGCAAACCAATGGCGACTATGTTACCAAGGAAGCCATTATTACGGAAGCCAATTCGAATTTTGATAAAGCGGTTCAGGCAGCTAATGGTGCGCCGGATGCCGGTGAATTCGTGTCTACCTGGGAAAAAATCATTCCTGCTTTCAGCCAGGTGGGTAAAGGTGCTGCGCCCACTCCCGCTATGCTGGCCCGCAACGTCAGTACGATGAAAGCCCGTAACCTGCTGGTGAATAAAACAGTTACTGCGATGACCCCGGCCGATTGGAACAGTGTACTGACATTGGCCAATGCAGGGATTACGGAAGATGATAATATTTTTACCCTGCGTACGGATGCGCGGGGCGACCTGTTCACCGCTTCCCAGCTGATCATGGGAAGAACACAATCCAATATCCCCGGTGGAGCCACGTATAAATTAAGTGAGCGCTGGGTACAGGAATTCAAAGCTGGTGATCAGCGTAAAACCCAGAATTGCGTACAGGGTACACCGTACCTGGGACAGGCTGACCGTGGCAATGCGCATTTTACCCGTTGGGCATTGAAAGATGGAGGTACCGGTTTATCAGGGGTTGCCATTTATGCGAACACTGCCGTGGGTGAGTATGAAATGCACCTGGCCGGTGATTATGAAGAAAACGAACTGATGAAAGCCGAAGCACTGATCTATACCGGCCAGGTTGACCAGGGCCTGGCTATCATTGACGCGATCCGCAGCGCGCAGGGTGCAGGATTGGCAGCTGTTTCAGGTACCGGTCTTACACTGGCCCAGGCCAAGGAAGAACTGAGAAGGGAACGCCGTATTGTTTGCGCCTTCCGGGGTATCTCCTTCTATGATGCCCGCCGCTGGAAAGTGATCGATGCAATCGCCCAGGGTGGTGGCCGTACCGGTTGTGTGGCACTGAAAAATACCGGTGCAGTTAGTACCAATGCCACGATTGAATACAATTATCTTGATTACTGGGATGTACCCGGTAATGAACTGACTTATAACCCGCCTGCTGCAGGTAGCGCCCCCGTGGTAAACCCGAAGCAGTAAATAAATTGGTTATACTGAATACTGGAAGCTGTCCTGGATATCCGGGGCAGCTTTTTTATGAGCAGCGGCGAATTGTGAATTTTATCTGCGGCTCCCTGCCAGAACTCCTCCGCGGCTCTATGCCTCCGCATCTCTGCGGCTCTCTACCAGAACTCCTCCGTGCCTCT
>JBBIGW010000157.1:0-8228 GCA_037447355.1 Bacteroidia bacterium
CTGATTTTTCAACCCTCCTACATCTGCATTTTAGGTCCGTAAGCCAGGTCGCCGGCGTCTCCAAGACCCGGAACGATATAGCCTTTTGCTGTGAGTTCATCATCGATATCCCCGCACCAGATCTTTACCCCGGGTTCTTCTCTTCTCACATACTCTATGCCAACGGTACAGGCAATGGCGGCCACAATGTGGATTTCACGGGGTTGCCCTTCCGCTTTTAAAAACCGGATGGTTTTTACGAGGGAAGAACCCGTCGCCAGCATGGGATCGGATATAATAATGACCCGGTCTTCCAGTTCGGGGCAGGACATATATTCCAGGCTGATCTCGAAACTTCCATCGGGGTGATGTTTGCGGTAAGCTGAAATAAAGGCATTGTCCGATTTGTCAAAATAGTTCAGCAATCCCTGGTGAAGCGGTAGTCCCGCCCGGAGGATCGTTGCCAGTACAGGGTATTCTTTCAGCACCCGGTGGATGGCTGTGCCAAGGGGGGTCTGGACTTCTTTTGAAGTATCCGGCAATACCTTGCTGATTTCATAGGCGGCGATTTCCCCGATCCTTTCCAGGTTACGGCGAAAACGCATCCGGTCGGTCTGGATCTGGGTATCCCGCAGTTCACTGACCCAGTTACTGATTAAAGAATGTTGCTGACTGAGATTGACGATCATGTTTTGCATTAGTTTGGTAATTCCGGATCAGGCGGATATCACCTGCAAACGGTTTTTTTATTTTCTTTTATCCGTCGCCTGGTTCCGGACGATAAAGTCATGCCCGGAAGCGAAAGGATCATTTACTTTCGCAAAACTAATTAAAAATGCTTTCATGGTTTACAGAGCTATCGGTTTAATGAGCGGCAGTTCCCTCGACGGACTGGATATCGCTTTTGTGGAATTCCAGGAACAGGGGGGCCGCTGGTCGTATGAGATCCTTGAAGCGGAATGCAGCCCCTACAGCAAAGAATGGCAGGGAAGGCTGAAAACCGCTACGGGCCTTTCTGCAAAGGACTATTTGTTACTTCATGCCGAATACGGTCATTATACAGGGCGCAGGGTAAATGAATTTATCGAAAAATACGGCCTGCAGTATAAAGTGGCGGTGATCGCTTCTCACGGGCATACGGCTTTTCATTTGCCGGGACAGGGAATGACGGCCCAGTTAGGCGATGGAGCAGCCATCGCGGCCGAAACCCAATTGCCGGTAGTATCGGATCTCCGGGTCCTGGATATCGCTTTTGGCGGGCAGGGGGCACCCCTTGTGCCGTTGGGAGAAAAATTACTGCTGGGTGAGTATGATTATTTCCTGAACATCGGGGGTATTGCCAATATTTCATTGAATGCGGACAACTATATCGCTTTTGATGTATGCCCGGCTAACCGGGTCCTCAATATGTTAGCCGCAGAAGCGGGTAAGGAAATGGATGAGGGAGGAGAACTGGCCGCTTCCGGAAAGCTGCAGACCGGACTTCTTGAAGAATTAAACAGGGCGGATTATTACCGGAAACCCTGGCCCAAATCCCTGGCCAATGAGTTCGGAACAGACATTATTTACCCGCTGATCCGGGAAGCGGGACTCAGCCCGGCTGATGCCCTTTGTACTTATACGGAACATATTGCGGAGCAGGTCGGACAGGCCGTTACAGCCCTGCAGTCACTCCGGTCACCGGAAGAAAATGCCCGTTTGCTGGTTACCGGCGGCGGGGCATTCAACCGTTACTTGCTGCAACGGCTTAATAGTCATCTTAACCCAAAAGGGATCAGCACGGTACTTCCCGATCCCAGGCTGGTGAACTATAAAGAAGCGCTGATCATGGCCTTTTTAGGAGTGTTGCGCTGGAGACAGGAATACACGGTTCTTTCCACTGTTACGGGAGCTGTCCGCCAAAGTATCGGCGGGGCCCTCTGGACCGGCCAGGAAGCCTGATTTATATCAGGGTATTTTCCTCCGGATAATTGTAGATTAGGAATCCGCAAAACGGATTGCCATTGACCAGGGACAACCAGGTAAAATTGCCCGGGGGAGGGGTATTGTCTGAAAAGGAAGTCTTTTACAGGCTGCAGGAAAATTTTGCACAACAGTACCGCGATATCTTCCATGATAAAATGGCGGCCAAGGCCATTGTTGTTGTACCCAGCCTGACCCTGGATCCGGAGATCCTTTCCAAAGTGCAGGGAATTGTTCACTACGAGGAACGGCTGCTTTGTCTCCTGCTCCTGTTGCGGATGCCCCGCACCCATGTCATCTATGTCACCAGCACCCCCATCGATCCCGTTATCATTGATTATTACCTGCACCTGCTGCCCGGAATTACGGGTGACCATGCCCGTCAGCGGATGCATTTTTTCAGTTGCCAGGACGCGTCTTCGCTTTCGCTTACGGAGAAGATACTGAACCGCCCCCGCCTGCTCCGGCGAATTCAAAAAGCTATCCCTCCCGGGCACCTGGCCCACCTGGCCTGTTTTAATGTAACCAGTCATGAGCGTAAGCTGGCCCTCCGGCTGGGCCTGCCCATTTATGGATGTGATCCCGACCTGTCTTATTGGGGCTCCAAATCGGGCAGCCGCGAGATTTTCCGCGAATGCGGGGTGGATATGCCGCCGGGTTTTGAACAGTTGAAGGGGGAACAGGATATTATACAGGCGCTGGCTAAACTGCATGCAGCGGATCCGCAGTTAAAAAAAGCCGTGATCAAAATGAACGATGCTTTCAGCGGGGAAGGCAATGCGATTTTCACCTTTGAGTTTATCAACCGGGATGAACCGGCGGAGGCACAGATAAAAGCGCAATTACCGGCCGGGCTGGTCATTATTGCCAGCGGACTTTCCTATGATCAGTACATGGCCAGGTTCGCGGGTATGGGAGGGATTGTGGAAGCCTATATTGATGCTCCGAAAAAATCATCTCCCTCTGTTCAGTGCCGGATCAACCCCCTGGGGGAGATTGATATTATTTCCACGCATGACCAGCTGATGGGCGGACCCGACGGGCAGGTTTTTCTCGGGGGTACATTCCCGGCTGACCCGGAATATGCAGTGGAGATTGGTCTTTTAGGAAGAAAAGTTTCGGAAGCCATGCGTGGCAGGGGAGTGCTGGGAAGGTTCGGGGTGGATTTTGTTTCTGTAAAAGAAAACGGGACCTGGAAGCACTATGCCATTGAGATCAATCTTCGCAAGGGAGGCACCACGCATCCTTATGTCATGCTCCAGTTCCTGACCGACGGGAACTATAACCCGGATACCGGGAAATTTGTATTACCCGATGGGAATGAGAAGTGCTATATGTTTACGGATAACCTGCAGCATGACCCGTTCAAAGGCCTGATCCCCGAAGACCTGATGGATATCGCCATGCTCAATGGGCTGCATTATGATGCCACCCGGGAAGAAGGGGTGGTTTTTCACCTGATCGGGGCGCTTTCCCAATACGGCAAACTCGGCCTGGTTTGTATAGCTTCCGGTTTTGACCGGGTTAAGTATTTCTATGACGAAACGGTAAAAGTGCTGAAATCCGAATCATTCGGCTGAAATCCAGGGTTGTGTTAATCAGGCGATGGGGTTTATTATGTTCAATGCTCAATGCTCGATGCTCAATGCTCGATGCTCACTGCTCGCTGCTCAATGCTCGCTCCTCATTATGAGGCCCTATCAACCTGTCAACCCATCAACTTATAAACTCATCAACCCACTACAGACCCAGCACCTCTTTCAGCCTGGCATACCCCGAACGGCTTACCGGTACCCTGGCGCCGGAACGGAGCACGGCCACATGGTTATCCTTTTCGTAGGGATCGATCCGGGTGATCTGCTGCACATTCACGATATAGGAACGATGGGAACGGACAAATTGCTGTTCGTCGAGGGAGCGCTCAAAATGGGTCATCGTCTTGTTCTTCAGGAAATAGCCTTCCTGGGTATGGATCTTTACATAATCATCCGCGGCTTCGAGGAACCACACGTCCTGCGCGGAAATGATCTTGATCTTGCTCCCGTTCCGCACCACGATGCGTTGCCGCTGCGAAGGCGAGAGGGAGGCGGATTCTAATAATTCCCGGGTGTTCCTTTCCGGTACGGAGGACCGGGTATCCACCCATTTGGCAATGGCTTTGTCAAAGCGATCCTGGTTAAAAGGCTTCAGCAGGTAATCCACGGCATGGGCTTCAAAAGCCCTGATGGCGAATTCGTCAAAAGCCGTGGTAAAGATCACGGCCGGGGGCTGATCCAGCAGTTCCAGCATTTCGAACCCGGTTATCTTGGGCATCTGGATATCGAGAAAGATCAGATCGGGCTGGTGCAGCTGAATGGCTTTCAGTCCTTCAAATCCGTCACCGCATTCCTGCAATACTTCTAATTGGGGATGCTGCTGCAGGTATTCCCGGACCACGCTCCGGGCCAGGGGTTCATCGTCGATAATAATTACTTTACTCATTTTATTTTTCTTTTACCCCAGGGGGTATTCTTTATGCTTGCGGGATCCGCAGCATCGTGATAAAAATGTTTTCTTCAGCTTCGGTGGTTACCAGGTCATTCCGGGCAAATAAAAGATAAAGCCGGCGCTGTACCGATTTCAATCCAAAGCCTGTTCCCTGTTTGGGGGACGAGGTTTCAGGATCAAAGGGGTTCCTGACTTTAATAACGAGGTGACTGTCTTCTTTCATAGCGGAGAGCTGTATCACGGTTTCTCCAATGGTATCATAGAGACCGAATTTGATCGCATTCTCCACGACCGGTTGCAATAACAGGGCGGGCAATTTCAGTTCATGGGCGGCTTCATCGATTTCGATGCGGGTGGCGAGCCGGTTGCCAAAGCGTACTTTTTCAATATCGAGGTAGAGTTGCAGGTATTGCAGTTCTTCCCCCAGGCTGACCCACTGGGTTTCTTCTTTTTTAATAGTGCCTCTTAAAAAATCGGAAAGCTGCTGCACCATTTTCCGGGCTTCCTGCGGGCGGCTGCCGATCAGGGCATTGATGGAATTGAGGCTGTTGAACAGGAAATGTGGCTGCAGTTGCTGCCGCAGTTTAAATAATTCTGCTTCCCGCGCCAGTTTCTCGGCGTCTTTTTTCCGTTCTTCCTGTTCCTTTTGTTCAAGCTGACTGTACCATAGAATGCTGACCATGGTAATAAAGCCCAGGAGCAGGAAGGCGAGACTGAAGCGGATGGAAAGGGAATTGTGTAACAGTTGGGTATAACCGGCCTGGTCGCCCAGCAGCCAGTTCAGGATCCATTTGTTCAGCAACAGCCAGGTAATGGTGAGCAGCAGGCAAAGGGCCAGTACATTGATATATTGCTGTCCCCGGGGCAGGTAATAGCGCAGCACGATCATCACCAGCAGGCAGGCTAATAAGAGCAGTACATTACTGATCCCTGCATCCACGGCTGCGGCAGACCAGGACAGGCCGAAATAATGCAGCAGCATAATATGGTCTGCGGCAATGATCAGCCAGCAGGCGATAAAGATGATCTTGAATTTTATGACAGCTAACGGGGACTGGGCCATGGTATTATGCCAGGTTCAGCATTTCAAGCGTATTGCCAAACCGGATTTGTTCCGCTTTTTTTTGAATAATGTGCAGGTAACTGTCCGCATTCTCTTTTTCTTCGATCCGGCTGTACAGCTCGGCGCCATCGATCAGTTCGTTCAGCTGGTACAGTTCGCTGACGCTGATAAATTGCCATTGCACTAACTGAAGCTGCTGGTTAAAGAATATTTCCTCTTCCTTCATGCCCATCAGCTGGGCTTTGTGAAAAGCTTCTTCCCGGCTTCCCGCGGTCACCAGGCGGAGCTGTTCATCAAACTGGGCGGTATGGTTTCCATCCCCGCAGATGATGCGAAAGACCATTTTTGTCAGGTACCAGTTCATAGTTGTTGGTTAATTGGTTTGTTGGGAAATGGGTAATGGTTAATTAGTTGATTGGTAAATCAGGAACCAGGGGTCAGAAACTCTTGATCTCAATTCCCCCGAAGATCACGGTTCCTTTCAGCAGCAGGATCTTGCCGGAATGTTCGGTGATACCGCTGACGGACCGTTTGTCTTCCAGTCCGCCGAAAATGGTCACGGCTTCCGATTTCACTTCCCAGTTGGAGGGGATAATCAGTTTGGTGCCCCCGAAGATGGTGGTGATCTCTATCGTGACCTTCCCCTTAATATCAGCCTGGGTCAGGTTCAGTTCGCTGCCGCCGAAGATGTTCACGATATCGCCGCCCTTAAAATCCTTGGACAGGATATTTTTTTTATCTCCCCCGAAAATGGAAGTGGAATCCACAAAATCATCCTTGCTCCAGGTTTCACCGGAACCCATGAAATGGCTGTTGGCTGCTCCCGTGTCTTTATTTCCTTCCATGGTACATTGTTCCCATAATTTACGACGGGGACGGATGATGATAAATGCTCCGGCTATGATCAGGACCAGGGGCCAGAAATAGCGGCGGATCGTGAGTTCGGGGTAAAAATCCCGGAGCAGGAAAGCGCTGCCTACGAGGATCAGGATCAGCCAGGCGGCTCCGCGGAATCCGTGTTTGAACCCGATGAACAGGCCGAGGGTGATAAGGAACATCTGCCAGCTGAAGATCCAGGCCGGCAGGTCGGGCATACTGGCATTCAGCAGGGCGGCAATGCCGATCAGCAGGATAAAGAGGCCGGTCCATACATGCCCGTGCCGGGGGCTGTCGGCCATATAGGACTGTCGCCGGGCTGCCCAGTATTCCCGCATATTATCCCGGTACTGCCTTCTTTCTTCTCTTCGTTGTTCACGGTCCATACAATCAATTTTAGTCAAAACTAAGGCTTGCATCCTTATGGGTCAACCGGGAATGGGCACGAGGGCGGGGATTATCGGTGAATGACGGGATTTGAGGGGTTAATGGCGGGGGATGTATCAGATGTCAGTTGTCAGATGTCGGTTGTCAGGGGCGTGTTTTGCGAGAACTCCTGGTAATGGGAGACTTCTTGAATAGGGGAGACTCCGTTGATTTCTGTGTAACGACTTATTATGAGGGAAAAATTAGTTGCAAGTTGTCAGGGCTGTGCTATAGGGAAATTCCGTCTATAGGGCTAATAATTAATAATTTTAATAATCAATAATTAAAAAAAGGATCGGATAAAAACGGGCACTAATTCAATGAAGAACTCCAGATCAACTGGTACGGCTCCTCCTTTCCTTTGATACAGGTAAAAAGAAAACAGGTGATAAAGGGCATATTGTAGTGTTCTGCTTTACTGAGGCTTTCAATTCCCAGGGTGCCGGTCACATAGGCTTCCGTGGAGGAGGTTTCCAGGGCTTTTAACCCCCGGGGCAACTGTTCTTTGCTGTAACCGGAATCGTAGCGGCGGCAGGCGAGCCGTTCCACCAGGTTCTGAACCAGCGCTGGCTGGTCGAAGGCGGCGGAGATGTAAAGATGCTGTTTCATATTCCCGGTTTTTGCTTTCGGCCCATCCTGTCTCACGGTTCCGCCACAGGGCCTTCTTATTTACTCTTTAGATGCGGGAATGGATGAGGTTGCTTATTAAAGGAATGTGAAAGTTGGTTGTCAGGGGGCGTATCAGATGTCAGTTGTCAGGTGTCAGATGTCAGGGGGCGTGCTATGGGAGGACTCCTGCTATTGGGAAACTTCTTGAATAGCGGGGATGCTGTTGATGACGGTGTAAAAACTTACTATGTGTAGTTTAGTTGTCAGTTGTCGGGTGTCAGGTGTCAGGGGCATGCTATAGGGAAATTCCGTATATAGTGCTAATAATTAATAATTTTAATAATCAATAATTAAAAAAAGCATCGGATAAAAACGGGCATTAATTCAATGAAGAACTCCAGATCAATTAGTATGGTTCCTCCTTTCCTTTGTCGGATGTCAGGGCTGTGCTATAGGGAAATTCCGGCTATAGGACTAATAATTAATAATTTTTATAATCAATAATCAATAATCAGGAATCAAGAAAAAAACCCGGGACACCTGCAGGTTGGTTACTGTTATATTGATCAGGCAAAGGGCCGGATAAGGTAGCAGGAAGCCCCGGGCTGTACTTTAAAAAACAGGGTACGGATTCCCGCCGGTTCAAATACCTGCACGAGGGTGAACCTGACGGGCCGGACATATAGTCCGCTTTAATAAGTATACCAGATACGGGAAGGCAGCGGGATCGGGGTAAAGGATTACAGTGACGGAGTAAAGGTAAGGCGGGGTGACTATGCCCACCAATACTACTTTCATGGTATTTTTTGGGGCGGGATCATCCGGA
>JBBIGW010000158.1:0-8125 GCA_037447355.1 Bacteroidia bacterium
TCCCTGACCCTGAGCGGAAGTTCGGGCCTGTATGAACACGGGATGGGTGATACTTATCCCCGCCGCAGGGATTATGAGTATATCAAGACCAAGACAGAACTGACTTTTTATAATCCGGAAGTGGCCACCAAGGAACTGGTGGACGAGATCTATGCGACGGTAAACAGCCGGAAAGCCATCCAGATCGTATCGCTCGCCAAGTCTACGATCCGGCACAATGTAGAAAAGGAATTATCCAGGATCAATATTCCCTGCTGCCTGATCTGGGGAAAGCAGGATACCATCACCCCGCCCGAAGTGGCTGAAAGTTTTCACCGGTTGCTTCCCAAAGCAGAGTTGTACTGGATTGATGAATGCGGTCATGTACCCATGTTGGAACGCCCGGAACAATTTAACCCCTTGCTGGATGAGTTTCTAAGTAAGGCTGACCTCGTAGCCGGTTAATTACCATCTCCTTTTTATTTTTTCCGCCAGTCAGGATGGTGAAAATAAAATAACCGGAATGCCTGGTTACCCCGGTAGCGGTTGCCCGCCTCCAGTTGCTGGAAAATATACATATACCCGAATTGCAGGTTATCCTGTTTATTCAGGTGATAATTGAAGCCTGCAAAAAAACGGTTCTGATCAAAATAATTATAGACGATCTCCCTGCCAAAATTGATATGCACCTCATCATTCAGGACAAATGACAGGGTTCCGGGCTGGAATTTTCTCCGGCTCAGCGGAAACTGGGAAAAGAAATTATAGCGGATCCGGAAATTGAACAGGTACCCGTCCGCCAGGGCATCATCATTCCGTATTTTCCTTCTCCATCTTTCTTCCAGCCGCAGCCATTGCATCAGCCGAAGCCCGGCATAGCGGGTATGCCACTGCACCTGCTGCCAGGGCCGGTGCTCCGGCTGGGAAATATGTTTATGATTGCCGGCCGGAAAATGATTGACAAATGCATACCCGGCTGTAAGTTTGAGATCATCGGACAGGTAACGGGTCAGGCCCAGGCGCAGTATCCCCTGTGAAAACCCGGTGAAAAAATCTTCCCTTGTCCGTAAATGCGCATCCAACCAGATGCCCCATTTCGCACTGAGCCGGGTCTGGTTGAAATAGCCGAACCAGGCCTGTTGCAGTTTTTCGGTTTGCCTGCCCTGTGCCATACCCGCAACGGTAACCAGAATTATAACAGCCACTAAAAGAAAATTCCTGATCATGCCGGTTATTTAAGCCTTACTGAAAAAGAAAATTGCTGAAAATAAAAGTTCAGAAAGAATAAGCATCCCGGGGAACCGGGATGCTTTGCTGTTGATTATGCTTATTCTATGAAAAAAATTACCGGTTCAGTAATCCCTCCACGGTGATCGCCATATAATACAGCGCCCCGATGGACGGACCGGCGGCATATTGGATATACCGCTTGTTGAAAATATTACTGCCTCCCAGTTTGACCGATGATTTTAACTGCGGAAGGCGGTAAGTAACTTGCGCATCGATTGTCTGGTAAGCCGGGACCCTCCCGTTTGCCAGCGGGCTTTCCCACCGGAAGGCATCCTGCCATCTCCAGACAATATTGAACCCGAAGTTCTTCACCACTTCCCGGTTACCGATGGAGAAATTGCTTACCCATTTCGGCGTATTGAATGCCGTGATGAAAATATCAGCGGTATTATTTGCCCGGATGGTATTGTAGTTCAGGTTACCCGACAGGGTGAAGCGTTTATAGAAATTCCAGGTCAGGCCCAGTGAACTCCCGGAATTACGGTACGTATTTTTTGCATTGGTAAACACCCGGTACCTCACCTGCTTGCTCCGGTTGGAAGCCAGCATATCCACCGCGGAGGCATCGGTACCTACTTTATCGGTCCTGGGCACGGCCACTTCCACCTGGCCCAGGAAACCATCATACACATTGGTATAGGCATCCCAGTCAATCACCAGTGTATTATCTGCCAGCACAGCTTTGTAACCGATCTCGAAGGAATTGATCCGCTCCGGCCGGGTGGAAGCAAGGTTGGTTATTTTCAACAATGCTTTATTATTGACCGCTGCCTGGCTGGCAGTTACCCCGCCGGCCGTTACATCGGCATTTACTTTTGCATTAAATGTATTTACCGACGAAAGGGTATAGGAATTATCCAGGTAGCCCAGTCCATCGTTGATATAGGACAATCCTCCCACCCTTCTCACATTCCCGTTGTTAACAAAAGACAGGGCTTCAAACAGGGCGGGGAACCGGAACCCGTTCTGGAAGGAGGCCCTGAAATTATGTTTCTTTGCCAGGGTGTACACCGCCGCGATCCGCGGGTTTAATTTGGGTGTAAACTCCGGGTTGTAATCCAGCCGGAGCGAAGTGAAAACTTTCAGTTTCTCCTCAAAAAATGTTTTGGTAGCCTGTACAAAGCCCCCGATTTTTTTATAATAGACATTCTTTCCGAATCCGCCGTCCTTATCGGGTTTATTCCGGTCAGCCACCGGGCGGGAAAAATCCACGAAATTATTTCCATCCGGGATCACTTCATACAAACGGGCGTCAAAACCCAGTAACAGTCCTGCAAAACCGATTTTCTCACTGAAGTCGTATTGTGCATCGAGGTGATACAAGCGGCTTTTTTGCGAAAGCCATGCACCGCCCGTGGAGGGCGCCCCTGCAACCCCTGCATTGAGATGATCCCAGTTATTGATCCGGATAATGGTATCCTTTAAGCGGTCAAACGCGGGACTGCCCGGTTCTGCCCGGCCTGCATCAGCGGCCACCCTTGCATTTCTCATAGCGGCAGCCAGGTCCACCCCGTTATCCAGGTCGGTTTGCAGCCTGGATTTAAAACGCGCTCCCCAGGCACTGTTGGATAAATGCGTCAGTTGCAGGTTATCCGCCAGGGGTTTCAGGTTATAGGAGTCCCCGGTATTCTCCACCGAAATATAAGTACGTACAAAATAATTATGTCCCTTCAGTTCCAGCTTATGATTCTGCACTACTACATTATCCAGCTGGATCTTATTGCCACGCTGAAAGACCCCGTCCATCTTTCCGACCCGGTAACCGTAAGAGAGCTCCGCATGCTCATTTAAGCGGTAATGCAGGGCGGCGTCAAATTTGAGGTTGTCTACTTTGGGATTCACCAGGTCTTTCTCCCAGTAGCCGGTACGGCGCAGGATAAAGGTTTTATTCCCCCCGTTATAATTCACTCCGGAGATCGTTACTGCATTATTGTTCTCATCCCCGTACCGGTTCCATGCATCATATGCGGGGTTATTGGCAATCCCTGACAACCCCGGGTAAGCCGGGTTCGCTGTATTCAGTGTATTGGGATTCTGATCGGCGACCGAATTCGACTGCCAGTCGGTTCCGGTCATATAACTCAGGTTGAGCTTGAACGCTACTTTATTATTAAAAGCAGTCGCATAACGAAGGGCGGTTTCCGTCAGGGTACTGACCGCATGATCCTTTCCGTCCACATGATTAAACCCGGTCTTCTGGTAAATACTCAGACCCTGGTGTGTAAAGGGATTCCGGGTAAGCAGGTTGGCCATTCCGTTGATGGCATTCATCCCGTAAAGAGCTGAAGCAGCACCCGGCGTGATCTCCACGCTCTGGATATCCAGTTCGGTGGGACCGATCGCATTCCCCAGCGGGACACCCAGTGTGGCAGCCTGCATATCCACTCCGTCCACGAGTTGCATGAACCGGAAATTATTGGGAATATTAAAACCCCGGGTATTGGGAACTTTAAAAGTCAGGCTTGAAGTGGTCATCTGAACTCCCTTTACATTTTCCAGCGCATCATAAAAACCGGGAGCCGCTGTTTCCTTGATCGCCCGGATATCCAGCTTTTCAATCGCCACCGGTGACTTGAGGATATTTTCCGCTACGCGGGAAGCGGTTACCACCACTTCCTGTCCCAGTACGGTCTGTGTTGCCAGTGCCACCTGTACATTGGAACCGATTTTGTTTACTTCCACCTCCTGTGGCTGGTACCCTACAGAAGTAAAGACCAGTATAAACGGGAGCCTGGTTTTAGTCCGTAAAACAAAATCCCCGGCCGAATTGGTCACTGTACCATTGACCGTTCCCTTTACCAGTATACTTACATCGGGGAGGGGTTGCTTTTTTTCCTGGTCAGTCACCCGGCCTGAAATTTCAATCAACGTGTTTTCCTGCGCCGGCAGGTAACCGGCTATCAGCAGCAGGAAGAAGGCGAACAAGTTTCTCATTGCTTAATTTTTTCCATTACTATTAAAAGGGTGACCCGGGCCCTGAACGGAGCAATAACCCCGTCGATTCCCCGTAACTGTCACAGAATAACCGGGAACAAGGCAAGATCCTCTCCCATTTGAGCGCCAAAAGTAAGTGCCTGTCATTATCCTACCAAATTTGTAGACTTTTATTTTATTAAAAGATGCATTCATCTGTTTATTCAGCTCAGAAAGCTTTGTAAAGGATCCGGAAGCTCCAGATCACCACCACGGCACCCAGGAAAATAAAGGAGGTTTTGCGCGGCAGTTTCCCTGCTAATTTTGCGGCGATTGGAGCAGCGATCACGCCCCCCAGCACCAGCGCCAGGATCACCTGCCAGTTTTGCACCCCGATCATGGTAAAGAAAGTAAAGGCGCTGGCCAGGGTTACGAAAAATTCAGTCAGGCTCACGGAGCCCACCACATACCGGGGGGTTCTTCCTTTGGTAATTAAAGTAGAAGTAACGATCGGGCCCCAGCCCCCGCCGCCGAATGAATCGAGGAAACCACCCACAGCCGCCAGCCAGCCATAGCGGTTGAATTTCTTTTTTAAATTCACCGGCCGGAAGGCATTACTGAATATGCGGATACCGAGCAGTAAAGTATAGGCTGCCATAACGGGGCGCAGGTAGCGGATATGTGTATCATCAAATTTCACCAGCAGCAGGGCTCCCAAAATGGCCCCGATGATGCCGGGTATCACAAGCGCTTTGAATAATTTCTTATTTACATTACCAAATTTATAATGGCTGTAACCGGAAGCACCGCTGGTAAACATTTCCGCTGTGTGGATACCGGCGCTGATGGCCGCGGGGCTCACATGGGCAGATTGCAGCACAATGGAACTGGTGACGCCATAGCCCATACTGGTAGCTCCATCCACCATCTGTGCCAGGAAGCCCGCTAACACCATCCAGTGAAAATTGGGATCCAGGGTGCCGTACCAGTCGCGGGTATCGGTGGCCAGTTGCCGGATGGGGATATAAGAAAAGATAAAATGACCGATCAGCATCAGGCCAAAAGCAGCCAGCGAATAAGTAGCCACTTTTCTCCAGCGGTTGGCCGTTGAACTGTTCTCCGTCGTCACCAGCCCCTTGGTGAGCTGGTCGAGCTTTCTTACTTTCTCTTCAAAGTTCCCATTGAGCCGGTTCCGGATCTGGTGCAGGTTTTCAATCACTGAATCCAGTTCAGCCGGCAGGGCTTCATGCAATACTTCCTTTATTCTTTTCCCGGCCGTTGGTGATTTTCCATTGGTGGAAATCGCGATCTTCAATTGCCCTTTCTGGACAATACTGCCCAGGTAAAAATCGCAGAGTTCCGGGGTATCCGCCACATTGACCCATATCTTTCTGGGGGTTGCCTGCGCTTTTATCTCCCTGTGCAGTTCAGGATTATCCGTGGCCAGGATCACCAGGTCCTTGTTTTCCAGGTCCTCTTCCCGGTACACCCGTTGTTCGATTTTGCAGGAGGGATGCCGGTAAACCAGTTTGCGAACCTCCTCCGCAACCCGGGGCGCTATGACCGTGATCTTAGCCTCCGGTGAATTGGTCAGCAGGGAGTGCAGTTTCTCCAGTCCTACATTTCCCGCGCCCACCAGCAATAGTTCCAGCTGATCCAGTTTAAAAAAAACAGGATACAACTGGTTCTTTACCTCCGCCCGGTCTCCTCCTTTTGTTGTTGGTGCTTTTGACATAAAAGAAATCATTAAATCCGGCCTGGACCGCTTTAGTACCGCCGCTGCAAAACTCGCCCCTGCCCGCAAACGGAAAACTGATTTTAATCATATAGTCGAGTGGTTTTATCGGCTTTTAATCAGCTTTTTAACCATCCGCCTTTATACAGGACAAGGCCCGCCGGGAACCACCGTCACCGGCAAAGGGGCGAAGATAGAATAATCCTACCATTTTAGTAGGGATTTACGGGATACGTACGTGTGTTCAGGCCGGACAATTTTTTTGGAGCGCCGTTGCAAAGACAGTATTTTTGTTTAGTCTACATTCGTAGTAGAGTATTTTTTCACCCACTGTGTCCTACCGGCCTGTTTGCCGCAGTGTCAATTTTAGTGATTATGCAAGGTTTCCGCACTGAACTGGAGAATCCCCTGGTAGAAAAAGACATTATTGAACTGGAAAAAAAAATCCGTCTTTTCCGGGAAGGAAAAATGGATGAAGAAAAATTCCGGAGCCTCCGCCTGGCCCGGGGTGTGTACGGGCAACGCCAGCCCGGGGTGCAGATGGTACGGATCAAACTGCCCTATGGAAAAATGACCCTGGCCCAGTGGGAACGCATTGCTGCCGTATCTGACGAATACTCCACCGGCAACCTTCACCTGACCACCCGCCAGGATATACAAATTCATTTCGTAAGCCTGGACCGTACTCCTGAATTATGGGCCGAACTGGAAAGGGATGAGATCACGATCCGGGAAGCCTGTGGAAATACCGTGCGGAATATCACCGCTTCCGATACAACCGGTATTGACCCGGAAGAGCCCTTTGACGTTACGCCTTACGCGCATGCGATGTTTGAATATTTCCTGCGGAAACCTTTGTGCCAGGAAATGGGCCGCAAATTCAAGATCGCGTTCAGCAATACAGAAAAAGACACGGCTTTTACATTTATGCACGACCTGGGCGCCATTGCCAGGATCCGGACCGTGGAAGGCAGGGAACAACGGGGATTTAAAATAGTTATCGGGGGCGGACTTGGTGCGCAACCGCACCTGGCCATTACCACGCATGAATTCCTCGAAGCGGATTTACTGATTCCCTATCTCGAAGCGGTGCTGCGTGTCTTCGACCGGCATGGCGAACGAAACAGCCGTCATAAGGCCCGGATCAAATTCCTGATACAGAAAATGGGCATCGAAACCTTTAGCCAGCTTGTGGCGGAGGAGCAACTGGCGCTGACCCACAGGTCGAAGTTCACAGTTCGCAGACAGTAACGGAACCGGATAATCTGGGATATGAACTGTGGAAGCGGACCAACCTGTTCAGGCAAAAGCAGGAGGGATACTATGCCGTGTATGTAAGAGTACCCAATGGCAATATTTCATCCGCTACCAGCCGAAGGCTTATTGAAAAATTGCAGGGCGTGATCGCGGATGATATACGGGTAACGATCAACCAGGGACTGCAGTTCCGGTTTGTGAAACCTGCTGACTTGCCTTATGTTTACCAGGTGCTGGATGCCGAAGGACTGGCTGCACCGGGTTTTGGCAGTGTGGCGGATATCACGAGTTGCCCGGGCACTGATACCTGCAACCTGGGGATCAGCAACAGCACCGGTACCGCCCTGGCATTGAGTGAAGTGATCGAAGAAGCATTTCCTGAATTATTATTCAATAAAGAAATTTCCGTAAAGATCAGTGGCTGTATGAACAGCTGCGGCCAGCACAGCATGGCTTCGATCGGTTTTCACGGCAGTTCCCTTAAGGCCAAAGGACAGGTGGTGCCCGCCCTGCAGGTACTGGTGGGCGGGGCTGTACTGGGAAGCGGGGAGGCCCGCATCTCCGACAAAGTCATAAAAGTCCCCAGCAAGAGAGCGCCCCTGGTGCTGATTTCCATATTAAATGACTATAAAGAAAAAGCGGTAAACGGCGAAAGCTTTTCGGATTTCAGCCGAAGGAACGGTGAACTTTATTATTATGAATTATTAAAACCCCTGGCCAGCCTGGAAGAACTGAAAGAGGAAGAGTTCATTGACTGGGGACAGGAAGCAAAATTCTCCACGGCAATTGGTGTCGGTGAATGCGCCGGTGTGATGATCGACCTCGTGTCCACCCTGATCCTGGAAGCGGAAGAGAAAATTGCCGCGGCCCGGGAATGCCTCGCCGGCCGGCAATGGGCAGACAGTATATACAACGCCTACTCCGCGCAGGTACACAGTGCGAAAGCCCTGT
>JBBIGW010000159.1:0-8119 GCA_037447355.1 Bacteroidia bacterium
AAGAAAAAGGGGCAGGAAAATTAAAGACAGGCTGGTCATTTTCATCGGCGTCAGTTTTAAATAAATATAAGCGACCCGGGGTTCAGCAAGGGGTTTTTACCTATTTATTCTTCCTTATTTCTTTTAAAATACACCTAAATGACCTAAGTGCTTTCCCATATTCTGGATTTTTCTTCCATTTTATGGAATGAAAAATCAATTGGCGCGAAGTAAGTCGTTGAAAATCATATACGTATTTTTTGGCACTGGAATGGTAATTTAACGGTATCCGAAAATCGTACTTTATGAAAAATTTTTACGCAATCCTTTCCTTCGTTTTCATTTTTGCAACTTCAACTGTTCCCGCGCAAAGTTTTAAGTGGAATAATTACCCCGCCGGCAGCACTTCCAATTCCCAAAACAATAATGGGGTGAATATGGGTGTAAATGTGAATGGCACCGGTTTAAGCTCCGGGTTTCCGAAATATAATTCAGGCGGTGGTGGCAACCTGGCCACAACGGTGAACTGGAACAATAAGACCAGCACGGTTACCTACACGTTTAATTTTTCCAAACCCCTTATCGGTATGTCCTTTTTGCTTTTTGATGTGGATCAGGCCTCCGGCTGGGATGATAAACTGACCATTACCGGTTACCGGGCCAATAATACAGCCATATACCCGTCGATCTCCGGTACTTCCTATACAGTAGTATACGGGGCCAACCATAATATTGTGGAAGGGAAAAATAATAACGATGAATATGATGAAGACCCCGTTGTGGTGAGTTTTGATGCCACCCCGCTGAAAACACTGACCATCGAATACAGTGCGGGTTCTTCCAGCCCCAGCAATCCCGCCTCACAGGTGGTGGGTTTCGGCTCCCTTGTTTATGAAAATGTATTGCCGCTGAAACTGATGTCTTTCCGGGCGGATAAAAAGAACAATGCAGCTGAACTGAAATGGGAAACTGAAAACCAGGAAAATTTCAGTCATTTCGAAATAGAGCGTGCATCTTCCGTGGATGGTTCATTTGAAAAAATTGCCACCCTGAACGCCACTTCCACCCCTGAAGGCAGCTATTCATATACTGATGGAAACGCTTTCCGCCTGATGCAAAAAGCATTTTACCGCCTGAAAATGGTGGACGAGGATGGGGGATTCACCTACAGCGCAGTGATGTCGATGGCATTTGATAATGCCCCTTCCGTTATCGTCAGCCCCACGTTATTGAATGCAGGAGAAATGATCAGTGTGAGTATTACCGGTGACGCCAGGGAAAAATCTGAAGTAAAATTATTTGATATGAGCGGCCGGATGCTCAGCCAGCAAACCGGCAGCAACCGGATCCGGTTATCCACTGCCCGCCTGCTCAAAGGAATGTATATCGTCAGTGTGGCAGGTGCGGCTGAAACCAGGTCATTCCGGGTAATGGTACAATAACAAGACAGAAACAAAGTACTCTTAGGATAAAGAAGGAGGGCTGTCAACGGGGCAGCCCTCCTTCTTTTTAACCTATATTCAATAGCGGCCCGTTACTCAGAACCGGTTAACAAAATCATCTCTTTCGCCGTATTCGTGCTCATGTCTCTCGTGCCGTTTATGCCTGTTCTTTTGAGAATGTCCGTAATTCCGGTAATCTTCCCGCACCAGGATATTGCCCGTATAATCAATACGGATCAGGATATCATCCCGGTCCATGGTGAACGAAACGGCGTCCAGCAGCCGTTCTGTCCGGCCAAAGAACCCTCTTCTCATTTCATACACCCGTACAGTATGCTGTCCATTGTAGAAGTAATCGGGCCGGATCGTTATGCGATCGCCGAAATAGTTTTTCCCGTCAATGACCACTTTATAATTCATTGTATTGTTTAACAGGATTACCGGCCGGCGGTCAGCGGCAAACAGGGCGGCGGTCAGTAATAAGGTTGCTGTGAGTGTAAAGATCCTTTTCATGTGTTTACAATTTAGCATCTGGTACCGCAATGGCCGGACGCATTACAGTACAATTTGTTTCACAATCCGGCTGTTACCTGTAATTCAAAGCAGGTGCCAGTATCTGCGAAACAGGGAAAAAAAATGTTAAGGGTCAGAGCGCGGGGATCCCGGACTTTTATGTAATTATCAGGTCATTGTGGATAAAACAGGGCTATTGACCCCTTCAATTAGCCAGGGTGGCATAATTTTCGTGTATTCTTACCGTGTACAACAGTACTATTTTTTACCCCAAATAATTGTAGTATGAAAAACTTACCAGGCCGTTTTGCGCCATTACTGACCATATTTGCCGGTGCCCTGCTTTTTTTATATTCCTGCCAGAAAGAAGCGAACCTGAATGCCATCCCGGAGGGCAAGGCCCGGCTTTCCGTTTACCTGACTGACGGACCACTTGACTTTCAGCATGTCTGGGTCGATATACAAAGCATTGCGGTGAAAGTGGATACCTGCCGGCGTAACCACGATGATGACGAGGAGGGCCCCGGTTGTGACGACGACCATGATTCCCTTAGCAGCCATTGTGAATACTGGGATACCCTGACAATCAATCCGGGTGTGTACGATCTGCTGGCGCTCCGAAATGGTGTGGACACCCTGCTGGCCAGTGGTTTCATTATCAATGGGAAGATCGAACGGATCAAGTTCACGCTGGGTACCAATAACAGTATTATGGCGGACAGTGTAACGTACCCGCTGCACCTGATCAATAACCAGCATTTTGTTTTTGTCAATGTGGGGCGTGAGCACCTGGATTCACTTTCTGCGGATAATTTCCAGTTGTACCTCGATTTTGACCTGGCCCGTTCAATCCGCTTTACCGGTGGTCAGTACTGGCTGAAGCCTTATTTAAAACCCTTTGGCCGGCATAGTACCGGTGAAATTGAAGGGAAGGTACGTCCTGTGCATTTCCATGGTCTGATCAAAGCGTATAACGACACTGATACCGCTTTTGCAAGCCCCTGGAGCGAGGGTGAGTTCAAGATCCGGGGTTTAAGGCCCGGTACCTACAATGTATTTATTGATGGAATAAACGGGTACCAGGATACCCTCATTACCAATATAAATGTTCAGCGGGGCCGGGACACAGAATTAGGCCTGATCCAGTTGCACCAGTAATAAATAAAAAGCCATGAACGGGAACCGGGTAGCGATACCCGGTTTTTTTTCAGCTTGCCGGGTAGGGATCCCTGTATCCGGGCAGCCGAAGGCGGGACAGTTGCTTCCTGATCTGCCTGTAAAATAAAATTCTTGCCACCATCAGTATGGTTGCCAGGCGGACCAGGTAAGCCAATGAAGTAAAAATGAGCGTTTTCCACGTATGGATGCTGGTCATTGATTCCGGGAAGGGGTTGCTGCTGTACCGGAAAACGGGGTTCAGATACAGTTCAGCTCCACCGGGAAAATAAACGGAGGCCCTGATATAGCTGTCTTCCGTTTTCAGAATATAACTGGCCTGGCTGGTAAGAAAGGCCATTCCTGATTTCCTTCCGTTTTGACCGGAAAAGACAATACTATCCGCCGGTTTATTCAGTGTGATACGGATGCTGTCGCCGGTGACCCGCAGTTCCTTTAATACAGGAGGTTCGTCTTTCAGGCGCTGCGCCTTCATGCTGAAGGTTTCTCCCGCAATGCAGGGTATTCTCATCCCGTAACTGCATCCTTTTTTTAACCGGGTAAGCAATTCTCTTTTTCCAGGCCTGTTTATATTTACCCAGGTGCAGCATTTCCCGATATTGGCCGTTTTAAAAACATCGTGCACATCGTCGTTCCCGATTATAAAAACTGGCCGGCCGGCAGAAAGGGCCGCATCCCATTCCTCAAAAGAGGACCCGGCGGGATTCAGTACTTCCATTCCCTGGTAGCCGGATAAAAGCTGCAGGTCCTTTTTGCCAAAACCATGCCTGATCGAAGGGTGATTTATTATTATAAAGGCATTTGTATCAGCAGCCAGTTTACGGATGATCCATTGTTTGTTGGAAACGGTCTGTGGAAATAAATAGTCAAGCCACTCCACTTTTTTTGCACCGACTACCAGTTCGTGGGTTTTTTGCAGGTTAAATCCATGTTCGTATGCTTCAATATACCCCGGGGTGGATGAACCGGTGGTATCGATGGATTGGTAATTGGAAACGAGGTGTACGGCGTACCCGAGTGAATCATACCTGTTCCAGATATCCCTGCCGGCCCCTTTGCCGTTTGTAAGGCCGGTCCAGGCTTCACTGTGCGCATGAAAATTGCATTTCTTCCAGCAAGCCGGGTCGGCTTCCACGTAAGGATTGTATATTTCTTTTCCCCGGAAGGGACTTGTTTTTTCAAAGGAAAACACCGGGCAGACCAGGTACTGCGAGGTCAGGGCCCAGGTGAGCGGGATCGTGAGAATCATCAATAGCCTGGGCAGGAGTTTCATGTGTCAAAATTCCGCTGCACATATAACGGAAATGTTAAATTACAAATATGAAAACTTTAAATAACAGCGGAACTTTCAGTGTACTGATGCAGGAGGTGGATCTGGCTGCATGGGGGTACCGGTAATGTTGGGTTGTTCAGGAAACGGTAATAGAATATTTATCCAGTAAACGAAGTACTGAGGGATAGGAAAACCCGGCCTTCTGGATTTTATTTAGTTCCGGGTCAATACTGTAATTGACAGCCGTTCGCAGGTCGGCTTTTTCCAGCAGGGTTTGTACAAAACGGGCCTCCCGGAGATTGCAGCCGCTGAATACGGCTTCTGTCAGTATTGCTTCAGTAAAATCGGTTTCCTGCAAACTGCAGTTATTGAATACGGTTTTTTTCATCCTGCACTGGTAGAATGAGCTGAGGTCAAGAGTGCAGTCATCGAACCGGACCGTGAACAGGAAGGCATTGGCCGTTTCAAAATGGAGGCCCAGCATTTTGCTGCTGGTGAATTTTACATCATTAAATGTGGTCTGGATGATTTTCGCGCTGCTGAGATTGCAGTGGTCAAATTCGCAATCGGTGAAATTGATCGCGGAAAGATTCGTGCCGGTGAAATTACAATGCAGGAAGCGGCAGGCTTCATAGTCGGCATCGGGAAAGGGTACGGTTGAAAAATCCTGCTGATAGAATTTTTTTTCAATGATACAGGCTTTGGACATATGGATGACGTATAGTGCCTCCAAAAATAAAGAATCGGGAGTTGGGGCCCCCGATTCAACCTGTTTATTTTTCTGCTTCGGCACGGTCTCATTTCTGTGCACAGATCACCAGGGCGCTGGCATCAATGTTCACTTTCTTATCCGGAAATTTCCGGTTGAGTTCCGCAAATACCTCTTCCTTGATCTTTTGCCGCACCTTGTCATCCGCTTTACTCAATGCCGCTACAATCGGGGCGCCAATATCGTTCATCATTTCCCAGTAACGCTCCGTAGTGCCGCTTTTCATTACGGAAGTCGTTTCCGTTTCACTGATCCCGGATAAACCTGCTTTCTCAAATATTTCTTTCAACAGGCCAGGCTGGCTGCAGCGGAACATACCCGGGGCGCCGGGAGGAGGAGGAGGCAATTCGAGGTTCTTCTGTATAACGCCCATGATGGCGGTTACCCAAAAGTTTTTATCGGGGACATTCCAGACGGAAGTGGCAACCCGTCCTCCGGGTTTTAATACCCTTGCCATTTCATCCGCGGCCATTTGCATATCCGGGAAGAACATGAACCCGAAGCGGCAACTGATCGCATCAAAACTGTTGTCGGGGAAGGGGAGCTGGCATACATCGCAGGCTTTTATTTCTACATTTTGCATTCTTCGTTCCGCCGCATTCCCCGCAGCGATTTCCAGCATGTCTTCCGAAAGGTCCGTGATGGTTACTCTGCCATCCGGGATCATGGCAGCGATCGTTAAACCCGGTTCACCTGTGCCGGCGGCTATATCAAGTACATGATGGTTTCCGGAAGGGCTGATGTGCCGGATAATCGAATCGCCCATCGGGCGCAGGAATTCCATGGTCAGCTCATCCCATTTCTTCCAGCCTGAAGAAAATTTATTCCAGGATTGTTTTTGCTGATCCCTGATTGCTTCTAATTGAGGATTCATGTTTCAATGTTTTGAAGTGATAAAGAGGGGTGAAAGAAATTCAGCGGGTCAGAAAGGGACAATCAAGTTACGAAATAATCAGGAATCCAAACCTGCAAAGCGGCGGCCGGCAGGGCCCCTCGGTTAATTCCTGCCCTGTATCCCTGGTAACGGCAGTAAACTCTTGTTCGTAAAGATAGGGATAAACCGATCAGGCAATCAGCTCATTATCCAGCCCGTGCATCCGCAGGAAATGGTTGAACTCTTCCCGGTAGGTTTTTTTCAGGTGATGTATCTTCTGTTCCTGGATATAATGCTGAATCCATTCCATGGCGGAGGCCCCGACCGAATAAACGGCATAGCCTTTCTGCCAGGCAAATTTTTCCGGCAGCATCCCCTGGGTATTGATCCATTGCGAGCTGCTTCCTTTTACCTGCTTGATGACATCGGAAATTGACTTCAGCGGGTTTTGCCGGAACAGGCAATGCACATGATCGGGCATCCCATTGATGATCCGTACCGGGCAGCCGGTTTCCTCAAATTTACAGGCCAGGAACTGATGAACCGCTTTTTCAATCGGAGGGAGGATGAACGGGTTTCGGTCCCGGGTGGACCAGATGGCATGGATCCAGATACTGGGTAATGAATGAAACATACGACAGGTTTTGCCGGCTAAACTAACCCATCAGCCAGGTCTCCTGTCTGTGCTTCCACCCTGTAAATCCCGTTTTTTTTCACCCGAATCCCGGGTTCAGACCCTGATAATCGATGCCTTTTCCTCGTCCAAAAGGCGTAGCTTTGCCCACTCAGAAAATCCTGCCTATCCGGCTGCTGCATCGCCCGCTTCACAACGGGACAATTGAGCGGGCGGGACGGTAAGGCGGACAGACAAGGAGACAAAAACGTACATGAAAAACATCCGGAATTTTTGCATTATCGCCCATATTGACCACGGTAAATCCACCCTGGCTGACCGCCTGTTGCAAAGCACCCATACCATCAGCGACCGTGATATGATGGACCAGGTGCTGGACGATATGGACCTGGAAAGGGAAAAAGGCATCACCATTAAGAGTCATGCCATCCAGATCAACTATAAGCACAGTGACGGGCAGGAGTATATCCTCAACCTGATCGATACCCCTGGACACGTGGACTTCAGCTATGAAGTGAGCCGGGCCCTGGCCGCCTGCGAGGGATGCCTGTTGCTGGTTGATGCCACGCAGGGTATCCAGGCACAGACGATCAGTAATTTATACCTCGCCATTGATAATAACCTTGAGATCATCCCGGTGATCAACAAGATCGATATGGACGGGGCGATGATCGAGGAAGTGGAAGACCAGATCGTGGACCTGATCGGTTGCAAAAGGGAAGATATCCTGCATGCCAGCGGGCGGACCGGACTGGGGGTCGATAAAATTCTGGATGCCATCGTAAGCCGGATCCCGTCCCCGAAGGGTGACCCTGCGGCTCCCCTGCAAGCACTGATCTTTGACTCTGTCTTTAACTCTTTCCGCGGCATTATCGTGTATTACCGGATCATCAATGGTTCGATCCGGAAAGGGGATAAGGTGAAATTTGTGAGCACGGGACAGGAATACGGGGCCGACGAAGTGGGAATCCTGAAACTGAAAATGACGGAGAAGCCGGAAGTGAAGACCGGCGATGTGGGTTATATCATCACCGGGATCAAGAATGCCAAAGAAGTAAAAGTGGGGGATACCATTACCATTGCCAGTAATGAGAATCCCGAACAGATAAAAGGTTTTGAAGAAGTCAAACCAATGGTATTCGCGGGAATCTTCCCGGTGAATACGGATGAGTTTGAAGAATTGAGGGACTGCATGGATAAACTCCAGCTCAACGATGCCTCCCTGACTTATGAACTGGAAACCTCCCAGGCGCTTGGGTTTGGTTTCCGTTGCGGCTTCCTCGGGATGCTGCACATGGAGATCATCCAGGAAAGACTGGAAAGAGAATTCAACCAGACGGTGATCACCACCGTGCCCAACGTAAGTTTTATTGCGTACACCACCAAGGGCGACAAAGTGATCGTGAACAACCCGACTGAATTTCCCGACCCGGTAAAAACAGACCATATTGATGAACCC
>JBBIGW010000160.1:0-8023 GCA_037447355.1 Bacteroidia bacterium
CGCCGCAAGCGCGTCCACAAGCCGCCCCCCAACCGGACCAGCAGCTAGGGCGGGTCAGAATCGAAACCCGGGCCGTGCCTGACGGCGGAGCCTTGGGTTTTGAAAACGCAGAGACGCGGAGGCGCAGAGGAGAAGGAAGGTTTAGCCGCGGAGACGCAGAGGAAAGGAGGTTAGGGCACGGAGACCCGGAGTTAATTTAAAAAGCCGCAAAGACGTTAAGTAACCCTTACAATCTTTGCGGCAAATAATATTGGCGCCTGTTACGCAGTCTTAATTCTTCCGGAACGCCCAGCGGATCATTTCTTTCCAGGTGGGTTTTTTCCCGTACATCAGAATGCCCGTGCGGTAGATCTTACCGGCAAACCAAACAGTAATGATAAAGCTCAGGATCAGCAACCCCATCGAGAGTCCCAACTGCCACCAGGGCACCGTACCAGGTACACCGAAGGGAACCCGGGCCATCATTACGATGGGAGAACTGAAGGGAATGATACTGCCCCAGACGGCAAGCGGCCCGGTGGGATCGGAAATGGCGGCGGACATCATAGCGATCGAGATAATCACCAGCATCGTGATCGGGAAACTGAGTGACTGGGCTTCCCGCATATCCTCGTTCACTGCACTGCCAATGGCCCCATACAGGGAGGAATAGAAAAAGAAACCGGCGAGGAAATAGAATCCAAAACAAAAAAGAATAAGGGGCATGTTCACACTGGTGAAGATCTTTTGCATGGCTCCCACCATTTCAGTGGCCATCCCGGAAGAACCGGATGCCACGCTGACATTGTAAACGATTAACACAAAAGCAATCCATAAAAAGAACTGGGTCAATGCCACCAGGCCGATCCCCAGGATCTTTCCCAGCATCATCTGGAAGGGTTTCACGGAGGATACAATCACTTCGGCGATCCGGCTGGTTTTTTCCTCCATCACACCCATCATGACCTGGGACCCGTAGATCAGCAGGATAAAATAGATCAGGAAACCGGCTACATAACCGATCCCTTCCGCTGTTTTTACATTGGCTTTTTCATCCTGTATATTTTTGGGTGTAACCGATAAGCGTTTGTTGAGGATATCCTGCTTCACTGAATCGATCTGCAGGCTGTCGTTTTTTATTTCAAGCCAGATCCGGTTCAGTTTGGCTTCCACGGCTGCCGTGGACCCGCTGCCATAGGATTTATTAGCTTTGAACAGCAGGCTGTCGGATCCCTCTTTCCAGCTGAGCACCGGTATCACGAGATACCCGTCATAACCGGCGGCTTTATGGTCGGCGATCACGGCCGCCGGATCTCCTTTTACCAGGGTAATATCGGAACTCTTATCGGACAGGTTCTGTTGCGCGATGAGGTCACTGGTAAAATAGCCGGAGGAATCGATCAATGCCACATGCAGGCTCTGTTTGCTGTTTTCGGCAATAAAACCCATCCCGAAAATGAGTCCCATGTAAAGCAGGGGGAACAGGAGCGTGGAGATGATGAATGTTTTTTTGCGCACCCGGGTCAGGTATTCCCTTTTTATTATGATCCAGATTTTTTTCATGACAGGAGGTTGAGTGGTAAGTTATAAGTTGTTGTGTTATGCGCTCACGGCCTGGAATTGCCGGGCCGTGGGTGTTCCTTCCACTAAACGGATGAAAATATCGTTCAGGGAAGGCAGCAGCTCATTGAAGGAGTGTATAGACAATCCCTGGTCAAGCAGGAAACGGAGTACGTCATTCGGGCCCCGCCCTTCCTTTATTTTAATTACATAGGAATCGTCCTGGCTGCCGGTGAGTTCGAAAGGCGCCAGGGCGCTCAGTTCCTGCAGGGGTTGATTAAGGCCGATACTGAACAGGTTTTCCTTGTAATCCTGCTTTACCTGCTTCACGGTACCGTCCAGAATTTTCTTTCCTTTATTGACCAGTACAATATGATTACAGATCTCTTCCACCTGTTCCATCCGGTGAGTGCTGAAGATGATCGTGGAGCCGCTTTGGGCCAGCTGGAAAATTTCATCTTTGATCAGGTTGCTGTTCACCGGGTCGAGTCCGCTGAAGGGTTCATCGAGGATGATCAGTTTGGGTTCGTGCAGCACCGTGGTTACGAACTGCAGTTTTTGCCCCATTCCTTTTGAAAGGTCCTCCACTTTTTTGTTCCACCAGCTTTCCATTTCAAAACGAATGAACCATTTTTTGATCTTTGCCATTGCCTCACTGTGACTGAGCCCCTTCAACTGGGCCAGGTACATGGCCTGTTCCCCGATCTTCATTTTTTTATAGAGCCCTCTTTCTTCGGGCATATAGCCGATATACCCCACGTCATTAACCGGGTCAAATTGTTTTCCGTCAAAAATGATATTCCCTTCGTCAGGGTAGAAGATACCGGTGATCATCCGTATTAACGTCGTCTTTCCGGCCCCGTTGGGTCCCAGTAATCCGAAGATCTGGCCTTTATCCACGGACAGGCTGATATCATCCACGGCTTTCTGGGTGGCGAAATATTTCTTAAGATTTTGCAGTTCCAGTATGGGCATATTGGTTTGGTTTGAATGGTAAAATTAATTCTCTTGCTGACTTGGCCCTCAATTTTCGGTAAAATGCACCGGGAGGGGAGTGAACGGCCTAATTGGCGTCCCCAAACCACCCTGCCCGGCGCCTGTACCGGCTTACCGGGGTAAATGGTGTGTTGAACCTGATGGCTTGAAGGGGTCCCTGATAAAATGAAAGCATAGCGATTTCCCTCAAAGCCGCAGTTGGTTTAATACAATAAATGCCATTTCCCGGTTAATTAAAATAATACAGTTTTCCGGGAAGGGATCCTGAAACTTTGCTGCCAGCATTTCAGTTCTTCGGGAATAGGAAAGCTTCATCTACCTAAACGATTTGAAATTTATACTAGTCTTAATTACCCCCTCAGGGGTATTTAGTGGCTATCATTTCCGCTACCCGTTCCCCGTCCATCGCGGCGCTTACAATTCCGCCCGCATATCCTGCCCCTTCCCCGCAGGGATAGAGATTGCAGACCTGCGGGTGCTGCAGGCTGACCGGGTCACGGGGTATGCGGACCGGTGAGGAGGTCCGGGATTCAGTAGCCACCACAACCGCTTCATTGGTCAGGTAGCCCTTCATCTTTTTGCCATAATCCCGAAAAGCCTGGCGAAGGTTTTGCAGTACAAAGGGGGGCAGCACTTCTTCCAATGTTACAGAACGCAAACCTGGTAAATAGGAACAACCCGGGAGGGTGGATGAAAATTTATTTTCTGTAAAATCAACCAATCGTTGTGCCGGGGCCACCAGCCGGCCGCCACCGGAAGCAAAAGCTTGCTGTTCTACGGATTGCTGGAAATACATGGCTGCCAGCGGGCCCGCTTTTTTAAAAGCCTGCACGTCTTTTTCTTCAATGCTGACCACGATACCACTGTTGGCATAAGGATTATTTCTTTTGGAGGGGCTCCAGCCATTTACCACCAGTTCACCGGGGGCCGTGGCGGCGGGAGCAATGATCCCCCCGGGGCACATACAGAAAGAAAATACGCCTTTTCCATCCACCTGCTGCACCCAACTATAGGAGGCCGGCGGCAGGAAGTCTCCACGGGTCTGGCAATGGTACTGGGCGCTGTCGATCAGGCTTTGCGGGTGTTCCACCCTTACTCCCAGGGCGAAGGGTTTCAATTCAATCCCGATCTTTTTATGCAGGAGCAATTCAAAAATATCGCGGGCCGAATGCCCGGTGGCCAGTATCACCGCATCGCCATGAAAAGTATGTCCGTCCGCTGTCTTAACTGAAGTAATGAGGTTTCCTTCGAGACCGAAATCAATGACTCTTTTTTCAAACAGGAACGCACCCCCGCATTCCAGTATTTTTTGCCGCATGCGGGTGATGATCTGCGGTAGTTTATTGGTGCCGATATGCGGGTGCGATTCATACAGGATCTTTTCTTCGGCCCCGAAATGCACGAACATTTGCAGGATGCGGCTGATATCCCCTCGTTTACTGCTGCGGGTGTACAGCTTCCCATCGCTGTAGGTACCGGCGCCCCCTTCCCCGAAGCAATAATTGCTGTCAGGATTCACCACAGCTTCTTTATTGAGCAGGGCCAGGTCTCTCCGGCGGGCCCTTACATCTTTGCCTCTTTCCAGCAGGAGGGGCCGGATACCCGCCCCGATCAGCTGCAGTGCTGCAAATAACCCGGCAGGTCCGGCGCCGACAATAATGACTGTTTGTTTTGCCCGGCTTACATCTTTGAAGACAAAGCGTCCCGGCTCTCTTTCCCGGAAAGGTTCATTGATAAAAGCCTCCAGGCTGAGATGGATCCAGGCTTGTTTGCCCCGGGCATCAATGGATTGTTTCAGGGGGATATAACCCGTAACAGCAGAGGGTGTTACGGATGCCGATTGGGCAATATATTGTTTAATGATCAGTTCGCTGGCTGCCTCTGAGGGCAGCAGTTTCAGGGAAAGGGTCTTTCGCATACGGTCAGGTTTTTATCCTGAAATTGAAGGGTAAAGATGCAAATAAAATCCCGGGATATTTTTTTCCTTTTTTGGGTACGGTAGTAAAATTTGTGATACCTTCAAACGAGATCATTCAGTATGAAACAAAGGTTAACAGCTACAGCGGCTCTGTTCGTTTTTCTTATGACCGGGTTTTCCTGCCGTATCGCTTACCAGGGCCAGTCGCTTCAGTATAAGGATTACCGGATCAGTAAAACGATGCCTTCCGATACGGCCGTCCTGCAATTCCTGCAGCCTTTCAGCGACAGTGTAAACAGCAGTATGAACAGTGTATTGGGTGTTGCGCCAGCCAGCCTGGAAAAAAGCCAGCCGGAAAGCACACTGGGTAATTTTATGGCCGATGCTTTTTTAACGATGGCCCGGGAGAAATACCAGGTACCGGTGGACCTGGCTTTTGTAAATTTCGGAGGGATCCGGCTTACACAATTACCGGCAGGCCATATAACCCGCGGCAAGGTTTTTGAACTGATGCCTTTTGACAACCTCCTGATCCTTCAAAAACTGAAGGGGGCTGTTTTACAGCAATTGCTGGACCTGACGGCCGCCCGCGGAGGCTGGCCCATGGCGGGGCTGACCATGCAGATAAAAAATAATAAGGCGGTGAATGTACAGGTTGGCGGGCAAGCCCTGGATCCGGAAAAAATTTATACGATCGCCAATTCGGATTTTATTGCCAACGGGGGGGACAATGCAGATATGCTGCGGCCCATTCCGCAGATTACGAATGGCTACCTGATGCGGGATGCCATTATTGATTATATCGGCGGACTTGTACGCCAGGGAAAAGCGATTGGTGCAACCATTGAAAACCGGGTAACCTATGCTCAGTAGAAAAAAATTTATCAGGCAGGCCGCCCTGTCGGCCGGTGCTTTTATGACAGGCCCCTCGCTCCTGGAAGCCGCGGATTATTTCAATCCCCTGAAACTGACGATCCTGCATACCAATGACACGCACAGCCGCCTGGAACCCTTTCCTATGGACGGCGGCCGTAATCAGGGAATGGGGGGGATAGCCGCCCGTTCGCAGCTCATCAGCCAGATCCGCCAGGAAGAGGAGCAGGTACTGTTACTTGATGCCGGTGATATATTCCAGGGCACACCCTATTTCAATATTTATAAAGGAGAACCGGAAATAAAGGCCATGTCAATGTTGGGGTATGATGCCTGTACGATCGGCAATCACGATTTTGATGCAGGCATGGAGAACCTGGCCACGCAACTGACAGCTCATGCCCGTTTTCCGATGCTGGTTTGTAATTATGATTTCAGCGGCACCCCGATGGAACAAAAGACGGAACCCTACCGGGTTATCAAAAAAGGTAAATTAACGATAGGGATACTGGGTGTGGGGATTGAGGGGAAGGGATTGGTCCCCGATAACCTGTTCGGGAGCACGCAATACCAGGATCCCTTGCAAAAAGCAAATGAAACAGCGTATATGCTGAAAAAGAAAAAAAACTGTGATATGGTTATTTGCCTGTCACACCTGGGCTATCAGTATAAAGAGCCGGGTAAGATCAGTGACGAAGTGCTGGCCAAAGAATCTTCGCATATCGACCTGGTTATCGGGGGGCATACCCATACATTCCTGGACCAACCGGTAATATACAAAAATAAATCCGGGAATGATGTGGTGGTAAATCAGGTGGGGTTTGCGGGGCTGATTTTAGGGAGACTGGATTTTGAATTTACCAAATTTTCTGGCAAAAAATTAGCGAAAAGCCACACAATTTCTGTTTCACAAAAATCAGGTGGATAAAATTTTTTTTTAGAAAAGAAATAGTGATATTCGCCTCCCTGTCTAACTTTTTTTATTGACCTGTGTGGAGATTTTTTTTGGACAGTTTCAGGAACAACTATAGTTAACACGACATAAACTGCTTACTGACTGATGGAGAAAAATGCTGATAAAATCTGGTCAAATTGTTTAAAGATCATTAAGGATATTGTAGAATGGCAGCATTACAAGACCTGGTTTGAACCCATTAAACCGGTCTCTATCAAAAACAATGTCCTTGTTATCCAGGTACCCAGCCAGTTCTTTTTTGAATACCTCGAAGAACATTATGTAAATTTATTGGCGAAGACGCTGAAGCGGGAACTGGGGAAGGAAGCCCGGCTGGAATACCGGATCATGGTGGACAGCGGCAACAGCAAGAACAAGCCGGTGACGATGGATGTGAGTGGCCAGGGGTTTAAAACTTTTTCAAATAATGAAATGGATTTTCCGTTAGTCATAAATAATCCTGTTAAGAACCCCTTCGTCATACCGGGTCTTAAGAAGATGCAGATTGACCCGCAGCTGAATCCGAATTATACATTTGAAGCCTTTATCGAGGGCGATTGCAACCGGGTAGCCCGCCGGGCGGGGAAAACCGTTGCAGAAAAACCGGGTGCGAATTCTTTTAATCCCCTGGTTATTTACGGCGGTGTGGGGTTGGGTAAGACCCACCTGGGACAGGCCATCGGGAACGAAGTGAAAAGACTGCATCCGAACAAAGTGGTGTTGTACGTGAGTTCCGAGAAATTCATCAACCAGTTCATGGATCACAGCCGGAACAATGCCATCAATGATTTTATCCATTTTTACCAGCTGATCGATGTCCTGATCCTGGATGATGTCCAGTTCTTCGCCAAGGCCGAAAAGTCGCAGGATGCCTTTTTTGCCATATTCAACCACCTGCACCAGTCGCAGAAACAACTGGTGCTGACCTCTGATAAATCCCCCAAGGACCTGGACGGGGTACAGGAGCGCCTGCTCAGCCGTTTTCGCTGGGGGCTCAGTGCCGACCTGCAGGTACCGGAGTACGATACCCGGATCGAGATCCTGGAAAAAAAGATGAAGAACGACGGTTTGGAAATGCCGAAGGAGGTGGTAAAGTACATTGCCTATAATATCAGCAATAACGTCCGGGAACTGGAAGGCGCCCTGATCTCACTGTTGGCACAATCTTCGCTGAACAGGAGAGAGATCGACCTGGATCTCGCCAAGAAAGTGTTACGGAATTTTGTAAAATCATCCAGCAAGGAAATTACTATCGAAACCATCCAGAAAATGGTTTGCGAGTATTTCGACGTGCCCTATGATAAACTGCTGCAAAAGACGCGCAAAAGGGAAATCGTACAGGCCCGGCAGATTACCATGTACCTGGCCAAAGCCTTTACCAAAAACTCGCTGAAGACCATCGGCGAGCATTTCGGAGGCCGGGATCATACCACGGTCATTCATTCCTGCCAGACGGTAAAAGACCTGATGGATACCGATGGGGTATTCCGGGAAAATGTGCTGGAGCTCCAGCAAAAAGTGCAGTTAGCTGCGATGTAATTAGTAAAGAAAATAAATAACAAAATACAAGGCCCGATTCCATTCCGGAATCCGGGTTTTTTGTTTCAGCCATCCATCCCGGGCTTTAATTTTTTTGGTATTTACCCGGCCTAATTTGTATTTTTGCAGCCCCCGGAAGGTTTTGCAAAAGAGCCTGAGAGGGCCGGTTTGCTAAACCGGTAAGATAAAGGAGAGGTTCCGCC
>JBBIGW010000161.1:0-8012 GCA_037447355.1 Bacteroidia bacterium
CCAATGAAGTGCCCAAGACTGGATTCGAACCAGCCATCCGCCGCGGCGGACACTACCACCTCAAAGTAGCGTGTTTACCAACCTGCCTGCTCGCCTCGCAGCGAAGCGGGCCGGCAGGCAGGTTTCACCACCTGTGCCCCTGACAATCCTCACTACCTGGGGACAAAGGCAATTAACTGATATTTCAATTTTGGATGTTACAATAGAGAAGGCAACAAAAAACCCCGGCGCGTTTGCGTCGGGGTCGGGTGCCCAAGACTGGATTCGAACCAGCACAACCTTTCGGTCACTACCACCTCAAAGTAGCGTGTCTACCAATTTCACCACCTGGGCATTAAAATAAGAACTAAAAATATTTTATTATCAAGACTGGATTCGAACCAGCCATCCGCCGCGGCGGACACTACCACCTCAAAGTAGCGTGTCTACCAATTTCACCACCTGGGCATTAAAAAAAAGAACTAAAATACATTTTATCACAACGGATTCGGTCACTACCACCCCACTGGGTTTGTCGGCCGGATTCATCACCCGGGTGACTTTTAGGACTGCAAATGTAAGGTGTTTATTTTTTCAGAACAATTCTGAATGTGGTTCCTTTTCCGGTTTCGGAATGTTTTACGAAAATTTCGCCTTTGTGGTAATGTTTGATGATCCGCCGGGAAAGGCTCAGTCCCAGTCCCCAGCCCCTTTTCTTGGTGGTAAACCCGGGCTTGAATACATTCTCAATATTCTGTTTGCTGATGCCTTTCCCGGTGTCGGTAATATCAATATATACATGCCGGTTATCGGTATCAATTTCCGCCGTGATACTGCCCTTGCCCTCCATGGAATCCAGGGCATTTTTCAGCAGGTTTTCGATTACCCAGTCAAACAATGGTGGGGAGACAAGGCAGCTTACCAGGTCATGTCCATGGGTATTAACGGAAAAATGGATCCTGCCGGCTGCCCTTTTCCGCATATAATCCACCATATTCCTGACCTGACTCACCAGTTCCGTCGCTTCCAGCTGGGGAGTGCTGCCGATTTTCCCAAAACGGTCGGATACCAGCCGTAGCCGGTCCACATCTTTTTCGAGTTCATGCGCAATTTTTTCACTGGCGGGGTTTTCCTTCAGCATTTCCACCCATCCTTCGAGCGAGGATACCGGGGTTCCCAACTGGTGCGCTGTTTCTTTGGCCATACCGGCCCAGACCTGGTTCTGTACCGAACGGTAACTGCTGCGGAGGGAGAGCAGGGTGATAAGGATAAACAGGGCTACGATACAGAGCTGGACGATCGGATAATACCGGATCTCATTCAGCAGGCTGGATTCGCCATAATAATACCGGTTGCGGATAGCCGGGTTCTTAGGATCGGTCCATTCAATGACATGGTTCTGCGAACGGAAAGCCCTCATTTTTTTCTCCACATACGTGATATCCCGGGAGGCTTTGGCCGTATCGAGATTGATGTATTGCAGGATACTGTCTTTTTCATTGGTCTCAATGATGGGGATCACTTTGTTCCCGGTGGTCAGGGTGGTGGCAAACGTGATATCGGCATCGATCGGGGCGTTGATCAGGAATTTGCCCGCATCGATCCATTGCAAAACCTTCTGTCTTTCTTCCCGGGCAATTTTACGGGCCAGGTACTGGGAATAAAAGATCGTTCCGCTTACAATCAAAATGGCCAGCAGGGCCAGCAGGGTTCTCCAGTTTAGAATTTGCCTGAACATGTTTCGAATTTAGCGAGGATAAACCGGCTTCCCGTATTTTTGAATAAATTTTTTCATCCTTTGCCGAACGCACCCAAAATTGCCATCGTAATACTGAACTGGAACGGACTTCATTACCTGGAAAAATTCCTGCCCTTTGTGCTGGCCGACCGGTACAGGAATTCCGAAGTAATCGTCGCTGATAACGGATCTACAGATCACTCTGTTTCTTTTCTGCGGGAAAAATACCCGCAGATACGAATAATCTGCTTTGAACAGAATTATGGATTTGCCCGTGGTTACAACGAGGCCCTGAGACAGGTGGAGGCTGATTATTATGTGTTGCTGAATTCCGATGTGGAAGTGGGGCCTGGCTGGCTGGAACCGATGCTGGCGCTCCTGGAAAGTAACCCGGCCATTGCCGCCTGCCAGCCCAAGATCCGCTCTTATAACAACCGTACTGTTTTTGAATATGCCGGTGCAGCCGGGGGCTGGCTGGATAAATACGGCTATCCTTTTGCCAAAGGACGGATCTTTGACTATACGGAAGAGGACCGGGGGCAGTATGATCAATGTGAACCTGTCTTCTGGGCCAGCGGGGCAGCTTTATTTATCCGGTCTTCTGTTTTTCATACGGTAAAAGGGTTTGATGAATATTTTTTCGCTCACCAGGAAGAAATCGATTTGTGCTGGAGGATCCAGCTGGCGGGATACCTTGTCTATTCCTGCCCCTTATCTGTTGTTTACCATGTGGGCGGGGGAACCCTTCCTAAAGGCAATTCACTGAAGACCTACCTGAATTTCCGCAACAACCGGATCATGCTTTCCAAGAACCTGCCCTTACGAAAAAAATTATGGATCCTTCCGGCCCGGGATTTCCTGGATGCTTTGTCGGCCTGGAAAGGTTTATTATCGGGTGATCCCGGTTACTTTATTGCGATCATCCGTTCACACCTGGCCTATTTCAAATGGTGGCTGTTTTACCGGCGCAAAAGTATTTTTCCGGCCACCCGGGAGGGGCAGTTGCATGGCTACTCAAAAAAGAACATGATCTGGCAGCATTTTGTCCGGAAGCGGAAGCATTTTGATGAAATTATCGGCAGACCCGAATGATTTTTTAGCCCGAACCCTTATTTTTGCAGCACAAAATTTCAGTATGACCCATCACCCGGAATACCACGAAGAACTTCAGAAAGTACAGGGCCAGGATTTTACCCATAACTGGGTATCTTCTTCCGGCTTTCTTTTTTACCTGCAGGTAGCCTGTATTGTAGCTTTTCTGTTTGGTGCCTGTACCATGCTGTATAATAAACGGTACAGCAAACTGGATGTGCCCGTACAGGAGAGTACTCAGTACACGCCCAAATACAAATAATCAGGACAAAAATTTTTTTAAAAAGGGCACATGCCCTATTTTTGCGTCCCGCCTTCAGAAAAAGGCACTCAAATAGTTCTTTTGAAATAGTTCCTGCGGAAGTAGCTCATTTGGTAGAGCATCCCCACAATACTGTGGGGACCAAGGTCGGGGTGACCGGTTCCGTAATAAATTGAAATAGTTCTTTTGAAATAGTTCCTGCGGAAGTAGCTCATTTGGTAGAGCACGACCTTGCCAAGGTCGGGGTGGCCGGTTCGAGCCCGGTCTTCCGCTCACGAAGTCCTCTCTTGATCAAGAGGGGATTTTTTTTGGTTGCCCTGGTGGTGGAATTGGTAGACACGCAGGACTTAAAATCCTGTGGCCAGCAATGGCCGTATCGGTTCAACTCCGATCCGGGGCACACAGTTGAGGCTGTCTCAAAAGAGACGGCCTTTTTTTTCGGGCTGCTGTTAATGTACCGGCGTATAATTGCCTGTTGTCTGAAACCCGGGTTTTAGAAATTGTACATATACTCGATTTTCCCGGTGATCTGTTTATCACTGTTAAAAAGCACTTCCTTGGTCTTCAGTCCTTTTTCATTGTAGATATATCGCCAGATCAGGTAACCCAGGTGAAAACTGGAGGTCGTAGTGGTCTTCTGGGTGATCCGGCCATTTTCGTCGTATTCAAACATGATATCAGGCAGGAGTTTTTTCAACCGGGTATTAAACCGGACAATGTCCAGCAGGCGACCCTGGTCATCATAGTAGTAATATAAATATCCTGTCTCAACGCCCTTGCGAAAGGTCCTTTCCTCCGCCGTATTGCCTTCCTCATCCGCAATAAAACGGATTTCCAGGCTGTCAGGACTGTTTTCCGCATTGGTATTGCTGATCACCCGCCACATTTTTTCGGGCTTGCCGGAGGAATTATAATACCACCAATGGGTTTCTGTATGATTGAATGCATTGGCGGAGTCCAGTACTTTGTTCTCGACCCGGCTGATCCGCCCTGCTGCATCATAGGTATAGGTGGTTATTCCCTGTATCTCAGCTGCCGAATCAGTAATGCTGATCACCCGCCCTCCTTCATCAAAACGGGTGAGGGTCACGGTTTTCTTTAATTCGGAAACGGAGGATTGTCTCAGCAGCCGCCCGTTTTCCCGGATCTCGCTTACTTCAGCAAAATCTGTGGCTTTCACACCCTTACTGTCGTAACCGGTGGCGGTTACCATTTTTACCTTATTCGCCAGGAAGTTTTGCATCAGCTGGGTGGTTTCCGTGCTGCCAAGAATATCATCATAGAAATACTGGGAAGACAAGGCCAGTGAAACCAGTAGGAGAAACAAAAGGAAAGAGAATCTCATGGGCTGATACTGTTTAATCGGGTAAAGTTACCAGAATTGTCCAGTAACGAAAAAGAAAGCCCGCTTGTATTTTTTGTACTTATTTTTAAGAAAAATTTATTCTTGTCACACAAGACCCGGCGAACAGAAAAAAACTGCCTGAATTGCGGCACCCTCGTGGAGGAGCGGTATTGCCCCCATTGCGGCCAGGAAAACGTGGAACCGCATGAATCGTTCTGGCACATGGTCAGGCATTTTTTGTACGATATCACCCACTTCGACAGCAAGTTTTTTGATTCGATGAAATTCCTCCTGCTGAAACCGGGTTTCCTTCCGCTGGAATATACCCGTGGACGAAGGGCCCGTTACCTGAACCCGGTGAAAAAATATGTATTCACTTCTGCCGTGTTCTTTATCGCCTTTTTCGGTCTGTTCAAAACCGGGGATACGATTAAGTTCAATATGAACAAACCCATTGACAAGGCGGAACGGACCCGGTTAATAAACAAAGGGAAGGAAACCCTGGAAAAAGATCCGGCCAAAAAATCATGGACAGCAGCTCTTCAGTTGCTCGAGGATTCAACCCGGCCGCTTACCATGAACGAGCTGGCTCCTTTCCTGGGAGATTTTAATTATATTAATATCAGCGGCCGGTCTTACCAGGACAGGGAGGAGTATGATTCGGTTCAAAAGAGCCTGCCATACGGGCAACGGGACAACCGGTTGCTGCAGTTGATCCAGTACAAAAATCTTGAGCTGAAGGAAAAATATAAAGCGGATCCCCGCAGCGGTATGAATAAAATGGCGGAAACCTTTCTTCACAAACTGCCGTACCTTTTATTTATGTCCCTTCCATTGTTTGCCCTGGCGCTGAAACTGCTTTACCTCCGGAGGAAACAGTTCTTTTATGCCGATCATGCCATTTTCACCGTTTATCACTACATTTTTACATTCTTTCTGCTCCTGTTTGTGTTTGGATCCGACAAACTGGGGAAACTGACCCATGCCGGTTTTTTTGACTGGCTGACTGTCCTGGTATTCGTTTCCGGGGGACCGTATCTCTATTTTTCCATGAAAAGGTTTTACGGGCAGGGCCATTTCAAAACGTTCCTTAAATTTTTATTACTCAATATAACCGCGCTGATCATCATGATGGTATTGTTCTTTGCCTTTTTGATCTTCTCCGTATTTGAAATCTGATTACCATGCCGACAACCAATGAAGCTGCTTTTTCCCGCCTGGTCGGGATTATGAATGATCTCCGGGAAAAATGTCCCTGGGACCGCAAACAGACTGTTCAGTCGTTGCGGCAGATGACCATTGAAGAAACCTATGAACTGGCCGATGCGATCACGGAAAATAACTGGCCGGCTATCCGGGAAGAATTGGGAGACCTGCTGCTGCATATTGTATTTTATGCCAAAATCGGTAGCGAGCAAAAGCAGTTTGAATTAACCGATGTGATCAACGGGATCTGTGATAAACTGGTGTCCCGGCACCCGCATATTTACGGGGACCTGGAAGTGAAGGATGATGAGGAAGTAAAAAGGAACTGGGAAAAACTAAAATTAAAAGAAGGTAAAAAATCCGTACTGAGCGGGGTGCCGCTTTCCCTGCCGGCGGTGGTAAAAGCCATGCGCCTGCAGGAAAAAGCCAAACAGGTGGGCTTTGAATGGGATACCAGGGAGCAGGTCTGGGAAAAAGTGGAAGAAGAAATACAGGAACTGAAAGCAGCCCTGGAAAGCGGGAGCCCGGATAAAACGGAGGAGGAATTCGGGGATGTGATGTTCTCCCTGGTTAATTACGCACGGTTTTTGCAGGTGGATGCCGAAAATGCCCTGGAACGAACCAATAAAAAGTTTATCCACCGGTTTACCAGCATGGAACAACGGGCCCTGCAAAACGGCCGGCAGCTGGATGAAATGACCCTGCAGGAAATGGATGCCATCTGGAATACCATCAAACAACAGCGAACCGAATAAGTGAAGCCCGCATCTGTAAATACCTTATGGGGTAAATATATCTTCCTGGCCCTGGCTGTGCTGCTCATGGCCCTGTCATTTTTCTTTAACACCCTGTATTCAAACCGCACTTCTGTTGCCCGTGAAGCGGGGCTGGCGGAGGATTATATCCGGGAACAGCAAAATGATTTTACCTCCTTTTTAAAGGATACAGCCCTGGTGAGAAGACTGTCTGCCCGGACAGAATCCTACGCGGAACTGGACAGGATGACCGCCAAAAAATATGGCATTTTCCTGTACCAGATCGGGGATTTCGGGGAAGTGAAAATGCTGAACTGGGGCGACCAGCTGATCGTTCCGCCCCCGGAAATGTTCACCGCGGCAGACGGTGAATATTTTACCAAATTATCAAACGGGTGGTATTATATCATTAAGCAGACCCTTTACGGCAGCGGGGCCGATCTCGCGTTTGCCATGGTACCGGTATGGTCTGAATTCTTTATTGAAACAGATTACCTGCCCCAGCAGTTTACCTTCAGCGAAGAAGCAGGCAAAAGGGTACGGTTAAGCGAAATGGCCACAGAATTCCCGGTAAGGACACTGAGCGGGAAAGCGCTGTTTTACCTGGAAAAAAAGACGGCCCTCGCGGTTCCGTTTAACGACCGGCTCACGATCTGGCTCCGGTTTGGCGGACTCTTTTTCTTATTGCTCTTTGTCCATCTCGTAGCAGAAGCGGTGGCCCGGAGATACGGCCCCTGGAAAGCGGCAGGCTTATTGCTGACCGGGCTGGTACTGCTCCGGGGTGTTACCTACCTGTTCCCGCTGTTACTGAATCTCCGGCAGTTTGAAATATTTAACCCGGTCATTTACGGTTCCGATCCCATCCAGCGTTCGCTGGGCGATTTGCTGATCAATGCGGGCCTGTTGTGCTGGCTGGTATTGTTTGCCTGGTATAAAATCAAGGATATCGAAAATCCGTTTGCCGGCATTCCGGCGAAGGGACGCTGGCTGCCGGGTATGTTCTCCCTGGTATTGCTGATCCTGTCCAGTTTTTTACTGGCCAACGTGGTCCGCAGCATGGTGGCGGACTCGAAGATATCGTTCGATGTAACGAACTTTTTCAGCATGGACCGGTATACGGTGGCGGGCTTCGTGGTACTGGCCTGCTTATCCTTGTCTTATTATTACCTGTCACAGTTATTATACCGTTTTATATTCCCGCTTTTTGCCGGCCACAATTACCTTATTTATTTTTCGATCGGTTTTGCGGGTCTCCTGTACCTGACCACCCGCTCCGGGAACCCGCAGGTCCTGTTTTACCTGCCGGTACTCTGCTGGTTGCTGGTCTATACCTGGCTGATCCAGCGGCAGGGCACAATCTTTTCCCGGCTGCGGGTGAATATCGGCGGGATACTGGCCTGGCTGTTCATTTTCTCTGTGTCCATTGCCGCGATCATGCTGTCGGAGAACAAAAAGGTAGAATGGGAGAAAAGAAAACGGATGGCGGATAAAATGGCGGTACAAACCGATAAATCCAGCGAGATGCTGATGAGTATCGCCATCCAGTACCTGGATAACGATTTCCTGCGGGAGAATTTCAGCCGTTTTGGTAACCCGGAAAGCGGGAAACAGATCCGGGACAGCATCATCAACGAT
>JBBIGW010000162.1:0-7907 GCA_037447355.1 Bacteroidia bacterium
AATGATGAATACCTGGAAAGGTGTTTTTTGCAGCTTTTTAAAAAACTATTTTCGGCCCTTATATTACTGCCACAACGAATTATTAATCCCTTTGAAAGGCTTAAATTGAGTTTTTAAGGGGCAACTAATTAATCCTGCCGGACAGGCAGGCACGCAATTCTCACAGAAGACCCCATTCACCACCTGCCTGCCGGCAGGTTCACCATTCACTTCCTTTTCACCATCTTATACGCAAAGGCTCCCGCGATAATAGCTACCGCAATCCACCACCAGTCTTTCGACCCGCGGTCTTCCTCGTAGTTACCGATATAGATCAGGTGGGCCCAGTAATCCGGTGTTTTTAAGCGGGGATCGATTTCATTACTCCGCAAAAGGTCCAGTTTGGCCTGTTGCAATGCTTTGTCTTTGCTATATCTTTTTTCCAGGTAATAGTGCAGCCGCCGGGTAATAAAGGAAGTGGTTTTGTCTTCCGCCTTCCACAGCGATGTGATGATGTCCGGGCAACCAGCATAGGCGAAAGCCCTTGAGAGACTCATCAGCCCTTCTCCTTTTACAAGCCGGCCGGTACCGGTTTCGCAGGCACTCAGGATCACTAATTGTACAGAATCGAGACGCAGGTCAGCTATTTCCCCGGCATATAATTTATAATCCCTTCCCTCCGGGTAAAAAGCAATATAGGATTGAGAGGGCGTATCATTGTTTACACTGGCATGGGTGGCCAGGTGCAGAATGGGGTAACTGTTGGACAGGCGGAGAAAGGTTTTTTTAGTTGCATCGGTATCCGTCAGTATCATCCCTTTCAGCGTGCTCACTTCTTCCACAGAGGCCGGCAGCCGGCTGAAGAGACCGGCAGCGGAATCTGCCGGGAAAGTATTGCCGGTAAAAGGAGCAAAAGCCAGGCTTTGGGAGCGATAACTGGCATGCAGGTTTTCCCCGAAAAGGGCCGTGCTGAACTGGTACTGAACAGAAAAATGTTCCACCAGGTACTTTTTATTCTCGTCCTGCAGGGCTTCAAAGGGCAGGTAGTTCAGCTCATCATCGGGTATAATGATGAGCCGGGAACTTTGCTTGAGCGAAGGATAAACCGGTTTTATGAGCACCTGGTACAGGGCAGCCGCGGCTGTGCTTCCTTCATAGCGCTGATCCGGGGAAACAGTCTGCAGGTTCGTTTTGAAATGATCCAGCCGCTCAAAGAATACAGGATCGATTTCTGTTTTGTAGTATTCAAATTTTTTATTTGTGACCAGCAGCACCAGCAGTTCCTGCTCGGACAAATGATAAGACAAGACGGCAGAATTGTTATCCAGTTTCCGTTGCAGCTGGCTGACCGTGGGGATCTGCGTGCCGGCTGCCCGGATCTTCCATACCGGGTCTGCTTCAATTTTTTCCTGCACCCTTCCCAGTTCGATCTCATTATCCCTTATTTCGGAAATAAGCTGCTTCAATATACTGCTGTCTTTTTCCCGGGATGCATTCAGGGAAATCCGGGTAATATTTTTTTTAAGGGCCGCTTCTTTCAGGATCCAGTCATTTTGAGCACCGCTTATTTTCCGTAATTCATTTTCCTGTACATTGAGGGCGAGGATGGAGGCTTTATTCAGCTGGTCAAAGGAATAGGCTTCTTCCAGGTACCTGATGCGGCCGGTCAGCTCGTACAACTGGATGCTGAGTGAAATAGGCCGGCTGTGAACATGGTGTTTGATCTTTCCGAGAAACAAACGGGCTTCATCGGAATCATAAGTCCGTTCCACATAACTGGCCAGCCGGAAAGCAGACCGGTAGGCATCGAGGGCTGATTCCAGGAAGGGAGTTTCCTTATTCTGCTGGTACAGGCGGGTAAGTGCAGCTGCTTTATCACTGAGGGCGTTGAATAACTGGATATAAGAAAAGGCGCCACTGAATTTTTCCGGGTTACTGCTGATAGCGGTATCGGAAAACTCATTGTGAAACTGGATGACTGCCTGCTGAAAATATTCAGCCGCCTCTTTTGCATGATGTGATGAAAGAGACAATTCGCCCAGGTATTGATAGGTCAGCCCGTGCGACACATTTTTTGCTTTCCCGTTCCATTTTTCATTTTCCTGCAGGGCCAGCCGCAAATAGTTGCTGGACGAATCTTCTTTTCTTAATTCGAGAAATGCTTTGGCAATATTATTATACAATAGTACGGTGTTGGCGGAAGCAGTTTTCACCTGTTTGTACCAGCGAATGGCATCCTCCGGGTCACCCAGGTTAAGGTCAATACTTCCCAGGTTTTGTATGACCTCATCTTTATAAAATCCCGTAGGCAATAACTGCAGGTAGATTTTTTTGGCTTCATCATATTTTTCCAGGTTAAGCAGGGCGGACGCAATATTGTTCTGATAATTTGCCCTGAACTCTTTATAAGAAGGATCTCCTGTACGCAGCAGGGAAAGCGCTTTTTCAAAATAATTCCCCGCCTGCTTGTAGTTTCCCGTTTCGTAATAGATCACGCCCAGCCGGTTGTAGAGGCGTTGCTGCTCAGACAGGGGATGGGGGTACTGGTCGCAAATGCTTTCTGCCTTTTTATAATAAAATACGGCGGAATCAATAGCGTGCCGGCTGTAACAGATACTTCCGGTAAAGAGGAGGGGTTTGAATAAAAAGGAATCCGGGAGGAAAGCATTCCGTTCCTTGATACGGATGGATTGCAGGTAATGGATCCTGGCAGGTTCCAGGCTGTCAAAATAATGATAGAGGGATGCGATCATATAATGACAATGGAAGGCCAGCGAGTCCTGCCGCTGCGCTTCAATGGACGGGAGAACCTGCAGGAGCTGCTGCAGGGCCGCCTGGTTCATCTGGACTTCTTTTTGTTCTGAATAATTCTTTTGCAGGGGCAGCTTCTCTGCTTCCTTATAAATGCGTTCAGCAGTTAAGTAAGCCGGCAGGTAACCGGTTGCAGCAGGCTGGCGCTGTGAAAAGGAGTAAACCAGTAATATGAGCAGCAGTAAAGTAGCCAGGATTTGTTTCATGATAAGCAGTAAAGCTTATCAAATTTAATGCTACGGCTTCATTAATGAGCAACAATTACCACGCAGGGCGGCCTTGGTTTGGCTAACTGTACCAGGCGGCCTGTCAACGTGGGGTCTGATTGGTTATTGCGGAGAAAGACACCCTGGGTGGTCCGGTCATTCAGGATATCCCACAGGTATTGCGGAATATCCGCCATGCTGTTATACCAGTACAGCAATACTTTCAGTTTATTCTGCGATTTGCCGCTGGCATCATTGATCCTGTATTTTATTTCAAATTCTTTTTTGTCGTCATTCTGGGGATTTGCGCCAAACACCCCGTTGCGGATGGATTCGGCCAGGTTGATCTTTCCATTATCTGTTTTAACCGCGCACCCCCCTGTATTGGCCAGGTTACCTTCATCAAAAAGGGAACCGGTAATGGGCAGGGAACGGTTCTCACTGGCATTGTATACCGGGTGAGCAACGGAGTCCCCGGAGGCTAAGACATAAAAAGAATTTGTGAAAGTGATCCCGGATAAGACAACCAGGGTACGGCTGGTATCGCCTTCAGGTGAAATATACGTGACGCGGTACCGCAAACCGGTCTCACTCTTTGAGACATTGATTGCGCCGGTCAGGCCATCAATTTCAATTCCATCCGGGAACCCGGAATAGGTGCCTGTGCGGGCTGTTACAGGATTGACAATATAATCCCCGGCCACAGGTTTTAAATAGATAATGGAATCGCCGTAGCTTAGTTTATAAGGGCCGGCGGGGTTTTCGGAATTGGCAGGTTTATTACATGACAGCCAGCAAACCGACAGGACTGCCAGGACTATAATGGGGAAAAATATGCGGTTCTGCTTCATGAGCCCATTTTTATTGGGTAAACACCGGGAATACGGATGTAACCTGATTTTTTGGAAATTATTTAAAGTTACAACATTTATTGTGCCAAACGCCTTGACTTAAATCAGTTTGTCTGGCATTGCCAGAAGCAGCAACTTTGCTGAACTTATTAACGATGGCTTTATGATCAGAATCGGACTTATACGGGAAGGCAAGATTCCCGCGGATAACAGGGTGGCCCTTACCCCGGCCCAATGTAAGTGGGTGTTAAAAAATAGCGCTGATATTCAAATTATTATACAGTCATCTTCGGATCGCTGTTTTACCGACCGGGAATACGGATTGGCCGGGGTGGAGATCAGGGAAGACCTGGGTGACTGTGATATCCTGTTCGGAATCAAGGAAGTCCCGGTCAGCCAGCTGATTCCAGGGAAGACTTATTTATTTTTCTCCCATACCAAAAAGAAACAGGCTCATAATCAGGCTTTGTTCCGGGCGATCTTGGATAAAAAGATAACATTGATCGACTACGAATGCCTGGAACATGAGGATGGCCAGCGGATCATCGGGTTTGGTTTTTTTGCCGGGGTCGTGGGTGCCCATAACGGGATGATGGCCTATGGGCTCCGTACCGGCCTCTATAACCTGGAACGGGTCTACAAGCAACGCAGTTTCCGGGAACTGATCCATAATTATTTTGGTATCCGTCTCCCCAGTGTCAAGATTGCCGTTACGGGCTCCGGCCGCGTGGCGCATGGGATCCTGGAAATCATGAACCTGATGGAGATCCACGAGGTGGACAATGAGGACTACCTCAGGCGCCGTTTTTCGTATCCTGTATACACGCAGCTCAAAGGGGCCGATCTCTACCGGCATAAAGTAACAGGGATCTATAACCGGGAAGACTTTCATGATCACCCGGGGCAGTACCAATGTACCTTCCTGCCATATGCCGCGCAGACCGATATCCTGATGAACGGCGTGTACTGGGATAAGGATGTGCCCCGTCTTTTTGAAAAGGAGGATGTTCCTTCTGAGGATTTCATCATCCAGACCATTGCCGACATCACCGATGATGCGAATGGCTCCGTACCGATCAACTGCGGCGATCAGTCAATCGCCGACCCGATCTACGGGGTGGATAAGCAAACACTGGAAAAAACGGCTCCATACCTGCAGGGCTCCATCGATATTATGGCCGTGGGAAACCTGCCGAATGAATTGCCCCGCGATGCCAGCCGTTACTTTGGAGAGCAGCTGATAAAATTTATTTTCGAAGACCTGCTGGGCAAAGGTTCGGCGATGATTGACCGGGCTACTATTGTAAAGAACGGCGAGCTCACCCCGCCGTATGAATACCTGCGCGATTATGCGGAAGGCAGGTGATTTTATTTAGAGGAATAAATAATAGTCCTTCAGTAAGTCCGTGAAAGCTGCAGTATATTGCCCTTTTTCATCCTTTATACAAATCTCTCCTGAAGAGAAGGCTGCTGTGGTAGTACGGCCAATCCCCGCTTTCAGCAGGATCCGGAAATATCCCAGGTGCGCGGCAGGTTTGGCCAGCACAGTTTTCAGCACGGTGCAACCGGAATCCCGCAGCAGGACCCGGGCTTCCCGTTCTCTTTTAAAAGGAAGTAATAAATAGAAGACACCATCTTCTTTCAGCAATTCCCTGCAACGCTTTAAAAGATCAGGGAGCAGGAGCCCCTCATTGTGATGGGCAATATTCTTACGGGTATCATCTCCTTTCAGTTCCTTTTCATAGAAGGGCGGGTTGCTGATAATACAATCGTATTTTTTCCCGGGGTTAAATGTATTGATATCTCCATGGATCAACTGCACGCTTCCGCTTCTGCCGGCGGCGGTTATATTACGAACCGCCTGGTTGTATGCAGGGGTATCGATTTCTATAGCATCGATCCGGCACCCGGGGTTTTGCTGGAGAATCATCAGCGGCAGTAAACCGGTTCCGGCGCCAATATCAAGGTATTGCTGTGCATCTTTATTTTCTTCGCGCAGCTCACGGGCCACCCAGGCGCCAAACAGGCAGCCATCCGTGGTCACTTTCATGGCACATTGATCCTGGTAGATGGTGAACTGCCTGAACTGGAAATAAGGATTGGCCATTTATAAAATTAACATTGGTTACCATTCAGCCCGGGCGCTGGTTGGGACCGAAAGCGGGTCGCTGTGCCCCTCCAGGAATTTATAGTAACCGGTAATGGCGATCATGCCGGCATTATCGGTGCAATACTCAAAGGCAGGGATAAATGTATTCCATCCGTATTTTTTTCCCATTTCTGCAAAGCCATTCCGGAGGCCGCTGTTGGCAGAGACTCCCCCGGCCAGGCAAATTTCTCTGATACCCGTTTCAACCGAGGCCTTTTTCAGTTTATTGAGCAGGATGGTAATAATGCGGTGCTGGATGGAGGCGCAGATATCCGCCAGGTTCTCGCTGATGAAGCGTTGCTTCTCTTCCTCGTCCGCGGTAAAAGTTTCCTTGTACACATGACTCCGGCCGGCATTCTGCAAAAAATACAGGATGGAGGTTTTCAGCCCGCTGAAACTGAAATTTAACCCGGCTAACTGCGGTTCGGGAAAAGAAAAACGATGGGGGTCTCCTTCTTTCGCGTATTGATCAATTAAAGGCCCGCCAGGGTAGGGAAGTCCCAGCAGCTTGGCCGATTTATCAAAGGCTTCGCCTGCCGCATCATCGATTGTTTCACCGATCACTTTCATCCGGACTGGAGCTTCACATAATACAATCTGTGTGTGTCCGCCACTGACCGTCAGGCATAAAAAGGGGAAGGAGGGTTTTGGATCAGTGATCAGGTTTGCCAATACATGGGCCTGCATATGATGCACGGCGATCAGCGGTTTTCCCAGGGCCAGGGCCAGCGACCGGGCAAATTGTCCCCCGACAAGAAGGGAGCCGATCAGTCCGGGTGATTGGGTAAACGCCACTGCATCTATTCCCGAAAGCTGGCAACCGGCTTCTTTCAGGGCTTTGTCCACCACGGGTACAATATTTTGCATGTGTGCCCGGGAGGCCAGTTCCGGTACGACTCCGCCATATTGTTCATGCACAGACTGTGTTGCAATAAAGTTGGACAAGACGAGTCCGTCCCTGCAAATCGCTGCGGAAGTTTCGTCACAACTGGATTCTATGGCTAAAATAGTGGGCATGAAGTTTCAAAATTAACCAATTTGGGGGTAAATCATGAGATGATTGGGTGATTAAACTTGCATATGAGTAGCTGATCAACAGTTCGGTTTTAGAGTAATGTACCAATGTGCTGATTAGCCGATGAACGACCATTCGGGTAGCTGATCAACAGTTTGGTTTTACAGGAATGTGCCAATTAGCTGATTAGCCGATGAACAAGCATTCGGGTAGCTGATCAATAGTTCGGTTTTAGAGGAATGTGCCAATGTGCTGATTAGCCGATGAACAAGCATTCGGGTAGCTGATCAACAGTTCGGTTTTGCAGGAATGTTCTAATTAGCTGATTACTGTGGTAGTATTTTTGACTATGGGAGTGCGTGAAAATCAGGCAATTATATTAAGGGGAGACAGTGCCTTTTTCAAAAGGGCAAATTTTTATTTTTGTTTTATGAGCGGGTATAATAGTGAAAATATAATTCTTGCCTTGACATTGGAGTTTGCAATTGACATTGTCCGTTACTGCGATTACCTGGAAGGGAAAAGAAAATATGTAATTGCCCGGCAATTGCTCAGGTCCGGCACTTCGATTGGTGCCAATACCCGGGAAGCTCAAAATGCGGAAAGCAAGCGTGATTTTATCCATAAGTTTAAGATCGCGGCGAAAGAAGCCGAAGAGACTGAATACTGGCTGCTGATTTGCAAGAAAGTGGAAGGCTATCCGGATACAACTCCATTAATGGAAAAGCTCAAATCCATTCAGCGGATAATCAATAAGATCATTGGAACGGCTAAATCATATTAAATAACCCGGCCGCCGATCAGCTACCCTCCATCGGCTAATCGGCTAATCGGCACATTATCTCAGAAGTCGTTTCGTTGATCAGCTACCGTATGATAGATTCATTGGCTAATTG
>JBBIGW010000163.1:0-7687 GCA_037447355.1 Bacteroidia bacterium
CTTTTTTTACTTCGTCAGCCATTATATAAATTCAAAAGTCAAAATTAAAAATTCAAAATATCACTCTGTTTTTCCAGATTTTTTTACAATAGCCAGTTTATCATTCACTTTTGCATGCCTGCTATCGATTCAAAACCACCCATTGAAAGCGGGCGTCAGCATTAAAAAGCCCTGTGCCGGATATTATACGGCTTCCCTTCTTCATTTACTTCGAAATCTTCAAACCCCGCTTCCATTTTATAAGTCTTTACTTCTATAAAGTTTCCGGCCTCTTACTCCCTGCTTTAAAACTCTTTCAGAATCCGGTAAAGTCATTTCCACTTTGTGTTTTTGACTTTTGCATTTTTACTTTTGACTTCCTCATGCGTTCACCATTACCGGATCCGCATAATGCCCGATCCCGTAATTCCTCCTGAGAGCATCCTCCGTATTTGTAACATGCCATTCAAATTCATCCCGGAAATGACGGATCGCTGCAGCCACCGGCCAGGCTGCCGCGTCACCCAGCGGACAAATTGTATTCCCCTCGATCTTACGCTGGATATCCCACAACAGGTCAATATCACTCATCTTGCCCTTTCCATTCTCCAGGTTCAGTAATATCTTTTCCATCCAGCCGGTTCCTTCCCGGCAGGGAGAACATTGTCCGCAGCTTTCATGACGATAGAAACGGGCCAGTGTATAGGTATGTTTCACCACGCACTGGCTGTCATCCATCACAATAAACCCGCCGGAGCCCATCATGGAACCGGTGGCAAATCCGCCATCGGAAAGGCTCTCATAATTCATATAACGGGTTTCGCCCTTTGCCGTTTTCAGCAGGAGATTTGCCGGTAAAATGGGAACCGAAGAACCTCCCGGGATACAGGCTTTCAGTTTCCTTCCGTTTGCAATTCCGCCACAATATTCATCACTGTAAATAAAGTCTTCCACGGAAATGGTCATATCGATCTCGTACACGCCGGGTTTCCGGATATTCCCGCAGGCGGAGATCAGTTTGGTACCGGTGGATTTACCCACTCCTATTTTCGCATATTCCTCACCGCCTTCATTGATGATGGGCACAACTGCCGCGATGGTTTCCACGTTATTCACCACCGTCGGACAATCCCATAATCCTTTCACCGCCGGGAAGGGCGGCTTGATCCTTGGGTTACCGCGTTTCCCTTCCAGTGATTCGAGCAGGGCTGTTTCTTCCCCGCAGATATAGGCGCCGGCGCCACGCTGTACATAGATCTCACAATCGAATCCGCTGCCTAAAATATTTTTACCGAGCCAGCCATTATGTTTTGCTTCCGCAATGGCCTGCTCCAGGATATCCACGATCCAGGCATATTCACCCCGGATATAAATAAAGGAACGGGTGGAGCCCAGTGCATAGGAAGCCGTGATCATCCCTTCAATCAATAAATGGGGAATAAATTCCATGAGGTAGCGGTCCTTGAAAGTTCCGGGCTCGGATTCATCCGCGTTTACCACGAGGTAACGGGGAACGCCTTCGGGTTTGGCCAGGAAACTCCATTTCATACCGGTGGGGAACCCGGCACCACCGCGGCCCCGGAGCCCGCTTTTCTTCACTTCCTCGGTTACCTGGTCAGGGCTCATTGATTTCAGGGCCTTCTCCACGCTTTGATAACCACCGTGCTGCCGGTACACATCGTAGAGACGGATGTTTTCAATGTGCGCCTTGTCTAATAATAATTTACGTCCCATTGTATAATATCTTCTTTCTAAAGAGTCGAACAGAACAAGTCAAAAGTAAAAATTAAAAATCCTGAAACCGGACCAGTCTTAAATAGCAGAAACACTCATTAGGATATTCACTGCTATAAGCTTTTTACTTTTGACTTTTAATTTTTACTTCCTTACCGCCTGCCTCGCAAACAGCAACCATCTTTTCCCTTTCTTTACCCACACTTCCAGTACACGGAGCTGAAAACCGGCATTGTTCCCATTCAATGTGGCCGATATCTCAGCAATGAATCTTGCATGCGCCACCGGGCCATTGATCACCACATTTATACTATCCTCCCGGAAGCTGTTATACTTCATAAAGCCACTTTCCAGGTGTTGGATCAGTTCAGACTTTGTTTCCACCCAGCCATTGCTATGGCCATAACTCAGCGCCTTGTCCGTATGCTGACTGATGGCCGTTTTGTTCTTATCAACCAGGGCCTGGTGAAATGCTTTCAGTGTGCCGGTCAGTTTTGCTTCCGCTGTTTGCGCTTTTGCAAATACGGCTGTAATTAAAAGAGCTATGACAAATAACAGCCTCATGGTCTAATTACTTGTCGCGGCAATGCCCCTGCATTCCGCTATGATCGTATCAATTTTTTCTTTAGTCAGGTGCTCCCGGTAATGTTTTCCCTGCTGCATCATCGGGGCATATCCACAGGCGCCCAGGCATTCTACGGTTTTCAGGGTGAATAAACCATCGGTGGTGGTTTCGCCGGGTTTAATGCCAAGTGTATCAAAAATATACTTCACGATATCATCGCTGCCGTTCAGCATACAGGGACCGGTCTGGCAGACTTCAAACATATACTTACCCACCGGTTTCAGGTTGAACATACTGTAGAAAGTAGCTACTTCGTACACTTCAATCGGCTTCAGTTGGAGTACGCCGGCCACATAGTCCATGGTTTCGGTACTGAGCCAGCCGCCGAATTCCTGTTGGGCAATATGCAGTACAGGGATCAGGGCACTCTTTTGCTTTCCCTGCGGGTAGCGGGAAATGATGCCCTGCACTTCGTTCATTTTATTTTCTGAGAACTTTATCATAAGAATTCAAAAGTCAAAATTAAAAAGTCAAAAACCTCAGACTGTATCATTGTCACTGGCCTGAAAAAGTCATGATACCAGCAGGATGTTTTTTCTGGTTAAACTATTTCAAAAATCATTTTTTCTATACCTCACTGCCAAAATTCTATTCGCACTTTTTTTTCTTTCTTTTCCTCTCCCTTTAGTCCTCTCCCTTCTTTAGTACTCTTTTTTACTTTTCACTTTTGAATTTTGACTTCCTTACGCATCCAGTTCACCCGCGATCAGGTTCAGCGAACTCATCGTCATGATGGCATCACTCAGCATGGATCCTTTGATCAGCTCCTCGTATGCCTGGTAATACACAAAACAGGGCCTGCGGAAATGCAGGCGATAAGGTGTCCTTCCACCATCACTGATCAGGTAGAATCCCAGTTCCCCGTTTGCGGCCTCAATAGAATGATACACTTCTCCCGCCGGGATATTGGTTTCCCCCATGATGATCTTGAAATGCCAGATCAGGGCTTCCATCTTAGTGTATACATCCGCTTTGGGAGGCAGGTAATATTCCGGTACATCCGCATGGTACACTTCTGCTTCGGCTCCTTTGAATTCCTGGACTTTCTGGTAGGCCTGTTCAATAATGCCCAGGCTTTCCCACATTTCTTTTTCCCGGACCAGCCAGCGGTCGTAATTGTCGCCGGTGGTACCTACCGGTATGTTGAACTGGAAATCTTCGTACGAACTATAAGGGGTATGCACCCTCACATCATAATCAACTCCCGCTGCACGGAGGTTCGGGCCGGTAAACCCGTAGTTAAGGGCTCTTTCGGCACTGATAGCGCCGGTACCCATGGTTCGTTCCATGAAGATCCGGTTGCGCTGGAAAAGATTCTCGAATTCTTTCAGCACTTTGGGATATTCCCGCAGGAATTTTTCCAGCTTCCGGAAAGCGATATCATTAAAATTCCTTTCGAAACCGCCGATCCGGCCAATATTGGTTGTCAGCCGGGCCCCGCAAACTTCTTCATAAATCTCGTAGATCAGTTCCCGGTACTGCATCACATAAAGAAAGCCGGTATAAGCCCCCGCATCCACGCCCGCAATGGAATTACAGATCAGGTGATCCGCGATCCGGGCCAGTTCCATGATGATCACACGGAGATAATCCACCCGTTTCGGCGTTTTTACCCCCAGCAATTTCTCGCAGGTGAGGTGCCATCCCATATTGTTCAGGGGGGAAGAACAATAATTGAGCCGGTCCGTCAGGGTGGTGATCTGCGCCAGGGGGCGGCGTTCGGCCAGCTTTTCAAAAGCCCGGTGAATATACCCGATGGTTTGTTCGGTGGATACGATCCGTTCCCCGTCCAGTTCCAGGATATTCTGCATCACCCCGTGTGTAGCCGGGTGCGTGGGGCCCAGGTTCAGCGTAGTTGTGGTTTTCTCTATACTCCCTTCCGGTAATTTGATATGATGTTCTGACATTGCTTAATTCTGACTATTTATCAATCGGGCAATTTTCAAACCACCCGGTGTATAAGACAGGCTGATCAGCCCCTTCCAAACATTTCGTCATCCTTGTCGATCCGCGTCTGATCCTCCAGCGGGAATTCTTTCCGCAAGGGGAAATAGTCCATCTCCTCCACATTCAGGATCCGCTTCAGGTTAGGGTGCCCTACAAAATTCACTCCCAGGAAATCATAGGTTTCCCGTTCCATCCAGTTAGCCCCGGAGAATAACCCCGTGGCCGTATATATATCCGGCTGACTGATCCCGGTAAAGACTTTGAAACGGAGACGCACATTATCGGCCAGGTTGTGCAGGTGATACACCACAGCCAGTTCGCGGCCGGCCTTGTCCGGGTAATGAACACCCGTAAGATCCGTAAGGAAACGGAATTTCAGCTGCTCATCGTCATACAGGAAATTCAGCACTTTAAGGTTCAGTTCTTTCGGGGCTTCAAAACTGAGCAGTCCATACGATTCTTCAAAACCCGTGACCGGGTCCCCGAATTTCTCCGTCAGCCGCTGTTTGATTATTTCATTGGTCAAAGACATACCTATTTTTAAAATTCCAAGATCCAAGACACCAAGATCCAAATAAACACCAAGAAACAATAATCAATTAAACACCAAGGATCAACATTCAAACAAGGACATAAAGTATATTCCGTACCTGGATTTGAGATTTATTTGGATCTTGGCATCTTGTTTCCTGGTTCTTATTATTGTATTCCGTAACTCTCCAGCAATGCTTTATACTGTTCCCCGTTTCTTCTCCGTAAACTTTCCTTACCCACCAGGTCCTGTATCCGTAAGATACCGTCAATGATCGCTTCGGGGCGGGGCGGGCAACCGGGCACATATACATCCACCGGCACCACCTGGTCGATACCCTGCAGTACACTATACGTATCGAAAATACCACCGCTGCAGGCGCAAGCTCCCACGGCCAGCACCCAACGGGGTTCCGCCATCTGCAGGTAAACCTGCCTGACCACCGGGCCCATTTTTTTGGCTATTGTACCCATCACCATCAGCAGGTCGCACTGCCGGGGGGAAAAGCCTACTCTTTCCGCGCCAAAGCGGCCGAGGTCATAATGCGAACCCATGGTGGCCATGAATTCAATCCCGCAGCAGGAAGTGGCGAAGGGAAGGGGCCAGATGGAATTTTTACGGGCAAGGCCAATCACTTTATCCAGGGAAGTGGTGAAAAAACCTTCCCCCTGGTGACCCTCTGGCAGAGGCGCTATACTGATATCCGCTTCAAGCGGTTTGTGAATGAGGTTATATGATACCGGACGAGCCATAATTACGAATTTGACAATTTTTCAACCTGCTAATACACTGCTGTTCCCATGATCAACAATTTTCCAGTTTTAAAGTTCCACGGGTTCATTGTCACCGTTTCAAATTATTCCTCCCATTTCAACGCGCCTTTCTTAATAATATATATGAATCCGCAGAGGAAAAATCCCACAAACAGCAATACCGCCCAAAAGCCGGCCCATCCCAGGTCTTTAAAATTTACCGCATACGGGTAAAAAAAGATCACTTCCACATCAAATAATACAAAGAGAATAGCGGTCAGGAAATATTTGATCGCCATGGGTTGCCGGGCATCCCCATGGGTCGCGATACCACTGGTGAAGGTCTGGAGTTTATCCGTTGTTTTCCTTTTGGGACCCAGCCAGTGGGTAACGGCCATCAGGAAAGCCACCAATCCTGCAGCGAAGGCGATTTGTAAGGCTACCGGCAGATAACTGGCTGCATTCGCATTAGTTGGACCGGATTGAAGCAGGTAAATCATAAAAATTTTTACTCCGGCGCAAAAATAAGGCGGCTGCCTGAATTTACCTGAATTAAATCAGTCACCGGCCCATAAAAGAAAAGCCCCCGCTAAGCAGCGGGGACTTTTTGTAAAAGAAGAAAACCGGGTTTATTTCTTTACGAGAGCTGTCGTGGATGGTTTAACCTTAGCCTTTGGCAATTTGGAGCCGGATTTGGCGGAAGGAGCAGGCTTTCCCCGGGCAGGCTGATTTCCGGGCCGGGTGGCCGGGGTCTGTGATTTTTCCAGCAACTCAATATTTTTCTGAAGGGTGGTATTACCCGGATCAAGGGCGAGCATCCTGCGCAGGTATTCCAGGGCCTTTACCTTGTCTTTGATAATATTGGCATAGTACTGGGCCAGGTAACCGGCAACTCCCAGGATATTATTCTTGTTCTTCACTGTATCCTTTTCCAGGATGGCCAGGTATTTCTCGGCCCAGGGCACGGCGGCCCCTTTCTCCATCGTACTATCGACCGCACGGTGTACATTGTATTCCATCATGTACCCGTACAGCTCATCGGGAAATTTATTTACATAGATATCGAAGATGCTGTCTGCTTTGTCGTAGGCCCTGGCCTGGTAAAAAGCAAAGCCCGCATCAAAATAGTCACGCTGACCGGGATTTTCCCTGAGTTGCAGGATCACTAAACGAAGTTCCCCTTCACGATAACGGCTGGTACTGTCGCCCCGGGTTTTGAATTTCTCCGCACCCTTCCGGAGAAAGTCCAGTTTCAGGGCAACGGAGGTATCCAACCGGGCACCTTCTGTATAGTTGTTGAAGATTTCATCGATCGTACCTCCGGTCTTGTCCAGGATATCCGCCCTTAACTGGTAATCATAAAGGGTGATATCCTCCGGGTTCTTTTTCAGGAAAAAGTTATCGCTGAATTTCTTGGCGGATGAAAAATCATTGTTTTGGAAATGGGCATCTGCCAGGAGCCGGTACACTTTGGGTTTTGTCTTGTCCCCCAGGGCATCCACGACAGCCTGGGCTTTATTCGTGGCACAGGTATAATCCTTGCGGGCCCAGCAAAGCATGGCATAGAGATATTCATCCTGTATATCTTTTTCGGGAAGTTTGGAAGCGATATATTTCTGTAACTGGTTTTCCGCTTCCGGGTAATCCAGCCGCTGGAAATAATAATAAAAGAGATCATAATACGCGGCTGTGAAATTTGCGTCCTTCTGGATCGCTTCCGTCAGGTATTGGTGTACCAGTTCCCAGTTTTTCTGGGATTCAAACAATTTGGCCAGGCGTAAACTGGCTAAAGAAAAATTGGGGTTCAGTTCCAGGGCTTTTTTATAGTTCCGGAACGCTTCTCCGCCGCCTTCACCGGGCTGGTATTTACGGATAGCATTACCCAGCAGCACATAGGTTTCTGCGTTCTTTTCCCCCTTATCCACGGCAGCCTGCAGTTTATCAATCACATATTTAAAGTCACCGGATTTGGCATCGGTATTAGCCCGGGCCACGGCGTTCAGGATGTCCACATTATCCCCTTTCTTGGGAGACCGGGTCATGGTCAGGGCCGTCTCAAATTTCTGGCGGGCGTCATTGGTCTTGTTTTCCAGGAGGTCAACATGGCCCATACCGACC
>JBBIGW010000164.1:0-7495 GCA_037447355.1 Bacteroidia bacterium
AACCTCTTTATTATCCGGGATAATGTGCTTATTACCCCGGGAGAAGACCAGGGTGCGGTGGAAGGGGTGATGCGGAAATACCTGCTGATGGAACTGCGAAAAGCCGGCTACCCGGTGGAGGAACGGGCCGTTTCAATTGCGGATATTAAAGGGGCCACTGAAGTCTTTCTGACCAATGCCATTCAGGGGATCCGCTGGGTCAGGCAATTCGGGGATACGGAATATCAAAATAGTCAGACACTGGAAATTTATAACCGGTTCATCAAAACTGCCGGGGGCTGATTCCTGCGGGGAAGATTATGCTTTGCCACCCCCAATCCGGCACTAAAACAGGGAACATTACTACAAGCTATCTCAAAGTCGCGATTTAGTTATAGTCGGGAAAACGGCGAGGGGCGCGAAGTATTGATTTCCAACCACAATTTACTTACCGTCTTCCTGGCAAAAAATACTTTTGATGGCTCTAATTACTGTTGCCCTCAAAACGCGGGTTTACAAAATTGTTCAGTTTGGAACCGAACCGGTAATTGATTCCCAGGTTGACATAATAGTTATATCCTGAAGCCAGTTGCCGCTGTCTTGTCAGCACTTCCTGTGCCGTGGCCAGGTCCTTCTTGATAGACAGCTGATCTCTTGTGAGTCCTCCGAACAGGTACACCGAAAAAGAAAGTCCCCCGGTGATCCTGACATTGGTAGAAGCGCTAAAACCAAGATCGAAGAATTTCCAGTTATGGAAGAAGTTGTGATACATGATTCCAAGATTGGATGTACCCCATTTCTGGTTATAGGTCAGGTTGACGTCTGCACGATGGCCAAAGAGGACCTCATCTGTTTTATTATAGATCGTCGTGTCATAATACCGGTTATGGCGGGCCGTGAAGCCATAGCTAAGCGTGAAAAACTTATTGCTGGATATTTTGTAGGGGAAGATATTATACTCAATCCCGGTTCTGAAATAGGTTCGCCCTTTGTAATTGGAAAAGGTATTCTGGGAGTAGCTCAGCTCATAACCCAGGCTCCAGTGATCATTCAGGCTTTTAACTAAGAAGTGATATAAATTAAGGTTGTGGTTTTTGTTAACCTGGCTGATGGTGCCGGTGCTGTCTTCATAGTCGTAGGTGAATTTACTTTTATCGGCATTACCGGTAAATCCGGTTTTCCATTCCTCCGTTACCCGGTTTGCTGAAAAGAAACCATTCAGGCGAAGGTCCTTGTACACTTTCTCCGCATTGATAAATCCACTGGCGCCAACCCGGAATACCCAGTAATTCCAGGGATCTTTCGTGGGTTGGGTTTCCTTCTTTTTTGCCGAATCCGCCTGGATCTTTTTAAGACTGATGCTGATCTCTTTTGCGGCGGTTGTCCGGGCAATAAAGGGAATCAGCCCCAGTTTGATATACCGGATCAGCAATTCTCTTTCTTCAAATTCGGTCATATTTGGATCTGTATGGAAGCGAAGTGTATCGGGTTGCCGGCTGAACCGGTTTTGCCCGAAGAAGATCAGTTGGTACTGGTCTCCGCCGCCACCGGTATCCTGGCTGGTAATCAGCAGGTGTACATCGGCTGCTTTATTATCCAGTAAAAAATCCACCAGGTTGATCTCGGTACGGATATAGGTCATGTCGCACCAGGTACTGCTGCAGTCCACAAAAACTTTTATACGGTCGGGTATGGCTGTACCCGGCTGGGCCCTGCCGGCAGGAATAAAAATAAAAGATAACAGGAATAAGGTAAATCCTTTTCTCATGGTAAATGGTTATGTGGTAAAGCGGCGGAAGGTTTTCCAGGGAATATAAAGCTAAGCAGTAAAACCGGCTTCTGTTGTTTTTTGCTGTTATGACCTTGTCAGGTTAACTATCTTTTGACATATCTTCAATCAGCAGCGAGCAGCGGGCCCGCCTTCGTTGTCGCTATGGCAGGGCGCGCCATGGGACCGGGAGTTCAATGATGGCTACGGGTCTAAGGGTTTATGGTAATCGTTGAATCAAAATTTTAAACGTAATATAACCATCGGAAAACAGGGTTGGCCCTATGAACCGGTTTCTTCCAGAAATAACCGGTTGCCTGTTCCGGCTTCCCCGGGATTAACCTGCAGGGTAGTAAACACTTTGTATAATTCCCGGATGGCTTTTTTCCCTTCCTTCCCCAGGTCAAGACTGTAGTTGTTTACATAAAGGTCAATATGCTGCCGCATCACCTGTTCACTCATGGTCTGCGCATGTTCTTTTACATAGCCGGTGATCTGCGGATAGGCGGCAAAAGCAAATTCCAGGCTTTTGCGGATCAGCGCATTTACCTTTTTAATGGTTTCAATCCCGAGGCTTCTCCGGGCTGCAATGCCTCCCAGCGGGACCGGTACTTTCATTTTTTCCTCCCAGTATTCACCCAGGTCTGCCACTTTCACCAATCCTTTTTCCTGGTAGGTAAAACGGTTTTCATGGATGATGACACCCAGGTCCGTTTCCCCGTTGAGTACAGCGTCTTCAATCCCGGAAAACAGCAGGGGCTTTTTACGGATGGCACCCGGGTAAGCGAAACTCAGCAACAGGTTGGCGGTCGTATGTATTCCCGGGATGGCAATCCTTTCCTGGCTGAGATCCTGCAGGCGGTGGTTCTTGTTTTTTATCAGCAGTGGGCCCACGCCTTTACCCAGGGCGCTGCCGGCATCGAGCAACAGATAGTCGGAGGCCACCTGGAAAAAAGCCGGGAAACTGAGTTTGGTAATATCCAGTTTACCCAGCAAGGCCCATTGATTCAGGGTTTCCACATCATCCATTACCACCTCAAATTCAAGATCACCGGTGTCAATTTTCTTATTGACCAGCGCATCGAAGATGAAGGTATCATTGGGGCAGGGCGAAAAACCCAGTGTCAGTTTCATAAGCTGTTTAATAAGCGGATGAGTTCAGTATTCAGGTTGATAACCGATCCTTTTATGTTCCAGTTATTCTTATTGCGCTCGGCAATATAATTAGAAACAGCCCGGAGCTGCACAAAGGGAATCCTTTCCATTAAACAAACATAGTGCAGGGCTGCTCCTTCCATGGATTCCACGACGGGAGAAAAATGCTCCCGGTAAAATTTTACTTTTTGGGGATCCGTGGTGATTTCGTTGACTGAAATTCCCCTGACTTTCCGGAGTTTCACCTTTTTCAGGACCTCATGTTTATTCGGCAGCCAGCCTTTGGAATACGGATACTGGTTTTGCGGCAGCAGTGCCAGGTCAAAGAGGGTCTTTAGTTTATTAAGCTCGATCACACTCTGATCGGCAATGGTTTCCTGCCGGATGGCCAGCACAGATCCTGTCGGGATGGAACGGTCAAAGCAGCCTCCGACACCGGCCTGTATGACCAGCCCCGGTTTTTTCAGCTGCAGTTGCCGGCTGAGGGAATAGGTAGTGGCGGTGAGGCCGATCCCGGTAATTAGAATATCTGTTTCAACAGGCAGATGCTGAAGGCCCCCGTTCCTGAATTGTTCAAGGAAGGGGCTGATCTCAATGGGTGTTGCGGCAACGATCAGGCAATTCATGCGATGGGTTTATTGAAATGAACGGCCACCCATGTTCTCATCCGTGGTCATGGTCTTGTTGATCTTATCTTCCACCGTGATCCGCTGGTACACCAGTTTGATCTCATCGTAGAGGATCGTATTGACCGGGTTGAATTTTTCATTCTCCAGCGGCCCGATAAATTGCTTGTACCCGGAGATGCTGACATTTTCCAGCGTCACCGTATAATAATTCACTTCCATGCCGGAAGGATCAGGCCTGTAAAAATCAATCACCACTTTTTTCAGCAGTTCGTTGGTGGAGAGCGCCTGCAGGAATTGCGGGCTGGAGGCCCCGGTTGCTTTTAATAAAATAACCGGTTGAAAAGTCCGGCGCCCTGTCGCCTGGCCCGAAGCGGCATCCCGGGGAGAAGTAATTTCCAATTGGTAGCCGGCCAGTTCGGATTTGTCAGCGAATTTGCCTTTCATGCTCTCTCCTTTGAATTTTCCCTGCTTCGTTCCCTCTACGCTGAGGGTGATCGTCTGGCCAAATCCCGAAAGCGGCAGGAGGAATACCCCCAGCAGGATCGCTAAGCTGATTTTTTTCATCTGGTTTATTTTATACAAAGGTGCTTATTTGTTGCTAACCCTCATCATAAACTATCAAGTTTCTCGTACCTTTGCGGGCTCCTGCTCCCCCGCTTTGAAACGGGCCGGATGGCAGGTTTACAACTCTCCGCCCAATTGCTGGAGGAAACTAAATAAAGTAAAGCATGGTTTACTTAACCCGGATCGAACATTTTAATTCCGCCCATAAACTGTACAATCCCCACTGGACCAAAGAGAAGAACGATGCGGTTTTTGGCCGTTGTGCCAATGAACACTGGCACGGGCATAATTTTGAGCTGTATGTCACGATCAAGGGAGAGCCGGATCCGGATACCGGGTTTATTTACGATGCAAAAAAACTGGGAAGCCTGGTACAGGAAAAAATAATTGAGAAACTGGATCACCGCAACCTGAACATGGATGTGGACTTCATGAAAGGAAAAATGTGTTCCATTGAGAACCTGGTTATTGGTATCTGGAATGAACTGGAGCCGTTTTTGCCCCTGCCCGCCCGGCTGCACTGCCTGAAGCTGGTGGAAACGGAAAAGATCTACGTGGAATATTACGGTGAAAAATAAGGGCTGAACCTTCTGCCGGGTCTTTTGTTGTACCCTTTTCAACAGGATCATTTGTTTTCTTAACTTGTAGTATGAGTAATAAAGTAGCGGTATTCAGGAGAGAAAGCTTTAACGCGGCTCACCGGTTGTATAATCCTGCCTGGGATGAAGCGGCGAATGACCGGGTATTCGGGAAATGCGCGCTACCGCATTACCACGGGCACAATTATGACCTGGTGGTGAAAGTGGTGGGGGAACCGGACCCCGAGACCGGCTATGTGATGGACATGAAAATACTGAGTGAACTGGTGCAGCAGGAGATCATCGAAAGGTTCGATCACCGGAACCTGAACCTGGATACAGCGGAGTTCAGGGAACTGAACCCTACGGCGGAAAATATTGCCCTGGTGATCTACCGGATCCTGCGGCCCCGGATCGATAAAAAAATGGAGTTGCAGGTCCGGTTGTATGAAACGGCAAGAAACTTCGTGGAATACCCGGCTTAATTCAAAAATCAACGGAATGGCGTATAATAAAACAGAACAGTATGATGAACAGTCCACCAGCGGACTCATCAAATCATACAGGGAAATAATCGGTTTAGTAGGAGAAGACCCGGATCGTGAGGGGTTATTGAAAACCCCGGAGCGGGTGGCCAAAGCCATGCAGTACCTGACACAGGGGTATCACCAGGATGCGCAGGCGATTCTCAATTCTGCCAAATTTCACGAGGACGTCAGCGAGATGATCGTGGTGAAGGATATCGAGTTGTATTCCATGTGTGAACATCATATGCTGCCTTTCTTCGGGAAGGCCCATGTGGCCTATATCCCGAATGGCTGGATCACCGGCCTCAGTAAAATAGCCCGGGTGGTGGATGTATATGCGCGCCGGATGCAGGTGCAGGAGCGCCTTACGATCCAGATCAAGGACGCGATCAAGCATAGCCTGAACCCGCTGGGAGTGGCCGTGGTGATTGAAGCCCAGCACCTGTGCATGATGATGCGGGGCGTGCAAAAACAAAATTCAGTAACCACTACTTCCGCTTTTGACGGGGAGTTTCACAAAAATTCCACCCGGAGCGAGTTTATGAAGCTGATCAGTTCCCGTTTAAGCTGATTCTGAGCGATATTTGATTAAATGCCACAAAGATTTTTCTAATCAAAACCTTTATGGCATTTTTGTTTGTATAACCATTAGCTACCATGAAACACGCGTTTATTTTTCCCGGTCAGGGTTCTCAGTTTCCGGGAATGGGCAAGGAGCATTATGCCAACAGTGCATTCGCCAAAAAATTATTTGAGCAGGCCAACGAGATCCTGGGTTTCCGGATTTCCGATATCATGTTTGAAGGAACAGAAGAAGACCTTAAACAAACCCGGGTAACACAACCCGCTATTTTTCTGCATTCCATCATTGCATTTAAAAGCATTGAAAACGCCCGGCCCGATATGGTGGCAGGGCATTCGCTCGGCGAATTTACCGGCCTGGTAGCCAATGGTACATTGAGTTTTGAAGATGCCCTGCAATTGGTGGCCGTAAGGGCCGGTGCCATGCAGAAAGCCTGTGAGATTAATCCCTCCACTATGGCTGCTGTCCTGAACCTCACGGATGATAAGGTGGAAGCGGTCTGCGCGGAAGTGCAGCAGGAAACGGGGGAGATCGTGGTGGCGGCCAATTATAATTGTCCCGGGCAGCTGGTGATCAGCGGATCCAAAAAGGGAATTGATATTGCCTGCGAACGGATGAAAGCGGCTGGCGCCAAAAGGGCCCTTGTCTTACCGGTTGGAGGCGCTTTTCATTCTCCGTTGATGCTGCCGGCCAAAGAAGAACTGCAGGCAAAAATACTTTCCACCAAATTTCATACACCCACCTGTGCTATCTACCAGAATGTAGCGGCCCGGGCAGTGATGGATAACGAGGAAATCAAGCAGAACCTGATCGACCAGTTAACCGGTGCGGTAAGATGGACCCAGAGTGTGCAGTCCATGATCGCGGACGGCGCCACCCGGTTTACAGAGGCCGGACCCGGTAAGGTATTACAGGGACTGGTGCTGAAGATCAATAAAGAAATGCAGGTGGAAGGAGTGAGCTGATGCCGCAGTAAACATGAAATAAAAAGAGGCCGTCACAATTTGATTATGACAACCTCTTTTGTATCCTGCCGGATCAGAGATTGATGGAAACATTCAACCATTCCCCGTCAAAATCTGCTTTGTACTTTTTATAGAAGTTAATAGCCGGTTCATTCCATTCCAGCACCTGCCAGCTTACCCGTTTAAACCCTTTTTCCTTCGCTTCTTCAACCAGGCGGCCGAACAATAACTGGCCGAATCCCTTTCCCCTGGCTGTTTCTGTAACCAGGATATCTTCCAGGTACATGACCTGCCCTTTCCAGGTGGAATAGCGGATATAATAAAGCGCAAAGCCCTGGATGAGGCCCTGTTCTTCCACCACAAAAGCCCACCAGACCGGGTTGGGGCCGAAACCGCTTTCGATAAAGTGATCCATTGTTACGGTCACCTGCTCCGGCGCTTTTTCATAGACAGCCAGTTCCTTTACTAATTCCAGCAACCGGGGACAATCTTCCCGGACCGCTCTTCTGATTGTTATTGCCATGGGTATTCTTTCAATTCGTTTTTCGTTTGTGCTGTCGCGTTATTTCTTTTTCGCCTTAAATGTACCATTGGGCTGAATGAAAGAAACTGTTGTGATTTCTCCCTTTTCATTCTCCTCAAACAGCACACTGTAGCCCTGGAGTACTTTCAGGTCGAATTTGTTTTTATCCACCGGTACCAGCTCGTATTCCGGCTGTCCTTCAATAAAGGCAAACAGGGTCTTGT
>JBBIGW010000165.1:0-7481 GCA_037447355.1 Bacteroidia bacterium
TTAATTGATTGATTATTGATTATTGCCTCAGGCCGGAGATTCCCTTTTTAATACAAACAGTACTATATGTGAGGAGCAGGCTGCCGCTATTGGAAAGACTTTTCCTGAAAAGAGTACGGCTAATAATTAATAATCAGTAATCAGCAGGAGAATTATTAATTGATTGATTATTGATTATTACCTCAGGCAGGAGATTCCCTTTTTAATACAAACAGTACTATATGTGAGGAGCAGGCTGCTGCGATTGGAAAGACTTTTCCCGAAAAGAGTACGCCCAATAATTAATAATCAGTAATGGTAATTAACCCCGTTTTAAGAAATCTTGCGATTAAAATAGTCCCGGATCAACCCCGCCCTCGATTTCCCGGCTATTTTTACCAGAGAAGCATCATCTGCTTCGATGATCTTCTTAACAGATTTAAATTCTTTCAGCAGTAATTCCGCGGTGGATTTCCCAATACCCGGTATGTCTTCCAGTTCGTTTTTAAAGGTACCCTTGCTGCGTTTCTGGCGGTGGAAAGTGATCCCGAACCGGTGAACCTCATCCCGGATCCGGCGCAGCAGTTTCAGGCTGGCGCTGTTATAGGGGAGTTTGAGGGAAGCCGTATCGCCGGTAAAAAAGACTTCTTCCACATTTTTGGCCAGTCCTACGAGGGTGGTCCTGCCGGCCAGTCCCAGTTCGTTGATCGCTTCATTAGCCGCACTTAATTGCCCTTTACCACCGTCGATGATGACCAACTGGGGAAAATCCTCCCCTTCTTCCGACAGTCGTTTATAGCGCCGGGAAACGGCTTCTTTCATAGTGGCAAAATCATTGATCCCTTCCACCGTTTTTACATTGAAATGCCGGTAATCCTTCTTGCTGGGTTCGGCATACCGGAAGCAGACCATGGCCGAAACCGGGTAACTGCCCTGGAAATTGGAATTGTCAAAGCATTCAATATGAACCGGTACTTCCTGCAGGTTCAGGTCCTTCCCTAATTGCTCCAGCAAGGCACGGCCGGCACTTTGTTTTGTATTGAGTTTGAGCCGTTCCTTCGACTGCAGATGGTCGATAAAATACCGGGCATTCTTTTCGGCCAGTTCCAGTAATTTCTTCCTGTCCCCGCCTTTGGGAACTGTTACCAGTACCTGGTCCCGGGGAAAATCAATGGCAAAGGGTACCACGATCTCCGCAGCATCGCTGTTAAAAGTGGTTCGCAAAGCGGCCACCGAGAAGCTCAGTACTTCTTCAGGGCTTTCGTCGAGATGGGTTTCCACCCGGTTGGTCTGGGTCTGGATGATCGATCCGTTCCGGACCATGAGGTAGTTTACATAGGCCACTTCCCTGTCCTTTAACAGGTAAAACACATCCAGGTCCCCGGCTTTGACTGCGGTCACTACGGAACGGGACTGGTAGTTTTCGAGGTAACTGATCTTTTTCCGTACCAGTTCGGCTTTTTCAAAAGCCAGGTCACCTGCATATCCTTTCATTTCTTCTTTAAAATGCCGGATCACCGGGGCAAGGTTTCCCCTCAGCAGGTTTTTCAGCTGTTTTAGGTTCTCGTCGTAATCCGCCATGGATTGCAGCCCTTCACAGGGTCCCTTGCAATTACCCAGGTGGTATTCCAGGCAGACTTTAAATTTTTTCTTTTCAATATTCTGCGGGGTCAGGTTCAGGGTGCAATTTCTCAGCTGGATGGTTTGTTTGATAAACTCCAGCAGCTCTCTTACTCTTTTTACCGATGTATAGGGTCCCAGGTATTCCGCGCCGTCCTCTTTTTTCTGGCGGGTCAGGAAGACCCGGGGAAAGGGTTCATTTTTGATGACGATGAAAGGATAGGTCTTGTCATCCTTGAGATTGATATTGAACCGGGGCTGGTATTGCTTGATCAGGGAGTTTTCCAGCAGGAAGGCATCCTGTTCTGAGTTGACGATTGTAAACTCGATCCGGGCGATCCGCTGTACCAGTTCGTGCGTTTTATAGGTGGTAAAGGTTTTGGAAAAATAGGAACTCACCCTTTTGCGGAGGTGTTTGGCCTTTCCCACATAGAGCAGCTCATTCCGGCTGTCGAAATATTTATAGATCCCCGGCTGGGCGGGGATCGAGGAAGCGATATGTTGAAACTCGGCAGCGGTCATGGGGTTTCCTCTTCGTTCCATACCACCCGGGTACTGGTGGTTTCTTCGGGTTTGCCGGGCTGCTGGGTCGTGGTCACGATCAGGAAACTTTTATCGGTCCTCCAGAGCATTTTTTTTTGAAGGAAGCCGTCCCGGTTATTGACGATCCGGTCAATTATTATATTGGTGACCTTATTACTGCTGTCTTCCTGGATGTCGGAGCTGACAAGCAGTTCAATTTTTTTTATTTCTTCTTTTTTAGGATCAAGGGGGGTATAGGCGATCACCACTCTCCGGATCAGCGAGTCATACCGGCTTTCTTCTTTGAAGCGGGCGGCTATTTCCGTATTGGAGAGGTCCGGCAGTTCCAGGAATTCACGGGCGGCTTCCCGGAATTTTTCGCGGGGAATATAATCGGTATCAGTATGCAGGCTGTCCCGCTGGGTGTACCGGGTAATAGAGTACAGAGAACTGTCCACATGGGCCACCTGCTTTTCAAAAAGGGAAACGACGGAGACAAAGTGTTTATCCTCCGCCTTTTTTTTTGCTTTACAGGAAAACAGCAGGATCGGAAGGGCCAGCAGCAAGCCGGAAACCATTTTTTTCATGCCCTAAAATTAAAGTAAACAAGGTAATCAGCGTATAAATCAGAAATCCCGCCTGGGTGCAGGCGGGATTTCCAGTGCAAAGCAGCAGTTAGTACCGGTTTTACCGATTGAGCATGATGCCCAGTTTCAGTCCGTAATCAAAAAGATGTTCCTGTACCGGGTATTTTTTCTTGAAGCTGGACATGGTCTGGTAGCGGACCTGCGGACCGATGCGCCAGGCTGTTTTTCCAACAGAGAATCCGGCAAAGGTTTCAACCCCTGTATTGATATTCCACTTGCGGGTCAGGGAAGGTACTTCCATATAATTTTTATAATCCGTTGATATCACATAAACCCTGTTGCCCAGTATATAAGTGGGCTGTATCGTGGCACCCACCCCTACATAGGTTTTGCGGGTTTTCAGGATCTTATATTCCAGTCCGACAGGAGCGGAGGCTGAATAATAGAAATTCCGCAGCCAGTTGGCTTTATTGGCCCTGTTCATACCAATGATCCGGTAATTGGTAACCGTGGAAACCGTGCTGGTACCTCCATAGTCATTGCTGAGGGCGATGGTGGCGAGTTCGCTGGGGTAATTGTAAGCCCAGATATCGTATTTGCTGATATTGAACTGGAGCCCGGTAACAATGGATAATCTCTTAGACAGGGGGAAGCCCACCGATACACCCAGCTGGAGTCCGAGATCCGGCCGGTGAGTAACGAGGTTGTTCAGGTCAGGCGAATACAGCAACTGGGCAGAACTGTTCATATTGGAACGGGCCGCGTTGATGAACTGCTTGTTCTCATCCAGTTTGCGGTAAGTAACAGTAGGCGTAATATACAATTGCCATTTAGCCTTGCGGATTTTTTTGCTGTGCTGGTAAGAATTGATCACACTTTCAATTGTCAGCGGGTATACTTCTTTTTTTGCTTCGGCCAGTTGTTCTGCAGTTTTTTCAGCAGGAGCGGATATTACGGGGACAGCCACCAGGTCATCGCTTTGTGAGAACGCGGTGCTGGTCATTTCAGGCTGACTTGTAACCGCCAGGTCCGCTGCAGGTTTTGAGGACCGGTTAATGAGGGCGGCGGGTGTCTTTGCCAAATCCACGGGGTCGGGCATTGAGGGGGATAAATTTTCCAGGCTGGCCCGGGCCGGGGAAACGGAGGCCATAGTATTTTCTTTTTCCAGGCCGTTCAGGTCATTGACCTGGTAATCCCATGTTTCAGTGGCCAGGAAGAAATTTTGTTGCTGATTACCGGGTGAGGCGACCGGTGCTTTATATACAGGGTTTGCTTTGGGGGGAGTGATTACAACCGGTTCCTGAGCAACTTCTTTTTTAGTGGTAACGGGTGCCTGAGCCAGGGGTACAGCCTTTTTACCGGAAGGAATGGTAAGCATCATCCAGGTTACGGTGCCGGTGGTGAGCAGTAAGAGGGCGAGCCCGATGCCATGCCATCTCCGGCGGGTATGTAAAGAACCATGAATGCCTTTCCATACGTTTTCAGAAGGGAACATCCGGTACTGGTCAGCATTCTGCTTCAGAAACCGCTCAAAATCGTTATTGTTGAAATTACTCTCCATAACCAGTCAGCCATTAAGGGTACGTTTGTGTTATATCAGCGCCGGCTTACGGCAGCCAGCCAGTTAAATTCCTGTTTCGGTTTATGCAATATTCTTTTCCTGACCAGGATATCTTCCAGCATTGCTTTGGCCCTGGTGTACTGGCTACGGCTGGTACTTTCTTCTATATCCAGCATGTTCGCAATTTCCCGGTGACTATACCCTTCTACTGCGTAAAGGTTCAGCACGGTGCGGTAGCCAATCGGCAATAACCGGATACATTCAACCACCTGTTTGGCCTGGATAATGGCAGGCACGCTTTCCTCCCGGATCTGAATGCCGGTGGCATGAATGATGTCAACACTTTCATTGAACTTCTTGTTCTTTTTCAGGATATTGATACAGGTATGTACCATGATCCGGCGAACCCAGCCCTCAAATGCTCCCCGGTTTTCAAACGTGTGTATTTGTAAAAACACCTTGATAAAGCCTTCCTGGAGCATATCTTCTGCATCTTCCCGGTTCTGAGCAAACCGATAACAAACGGCCAGCATCTTGGAACTGTACCGGTTGTACAGTTCACGCTGGGCTGTTGCATCATTTCTCAAACAACCTTGCAAAATGGCTTCCTCGGTCATAAATACCCTTTGGTTGCCTGTAAATTAGACATTTTTTCCCAACGATTGCTGCATCGCATTGTAAAAATTGGCCCGAAAAGAACCAGGAGAAGCTGGAATCCGGGACAAACGGAAAAGGGGCAGGGCGGGGGGAGGAATGAAGAAGTTCTGGAGCCGGCGGGTTAAAAGATTGAAGGGGAATGCGTTAAAGTTGGAGGTTACTGTTTTTACCGGTAACGGGTAAGGGCAATATAACAAAATGAGGGGGCTGTCATTAAACAGTGACAGCCCCTTCATTTGTTTCAGAAACTGGTTCGCAATGACAGTATAAAATTCCGTCCCGGTGCAGAGAAGCCCGAAGCGAAATAGCGGTAATTGCGGTCAAGGATATTTTCAACAGCTGCCTGTACGGTCAGGTATTTTTTTATGGCATAACTGCCTCTCCAGTTCAGGGTGAACCAGGAAGGCATACCATCAGGCGTGGCATACTGCCCGTTGTCTTCCCCATCAGGATTGTACTCTTTGATCCGCTTCCAGCCATTGAACAGCATAAAGACCTCTGTATTTAATTTCTTTGCTGTTAATGCAAGAGATGATTTGCCGAATACCGGCGGTACATGATCCAGGGGTTTTTTGATTTTACCCGGAAGGACATAACGACCATAGGTCTGGCTGATCGTATTATCCCACGAGAGAGATCTGCTGAATTCGATCTTCAGCCGGGCATTCATTCCCCTGACAAAGGCCTTGTTCACATTCTGGTTGGCATAGACCGCGGACTGCACCCCGTTGTACAGGATGGAATCCTGCCCGTTCAGCCGGAAGGGAGCCAGCGCGATCGCATTCCGGAACAGTGTATAGTAACCGGTCAGTTCAAAACGGATTGTATTTTTCACATCATACACCAGGCCGAGGTCAAAATTGTACGTGTATTCGGGCCGGATACCCGGGTTGGGAAGGATCAGCCGCCGGGAGGCCGAACTGGATTCGAATACCCGCGAGGCATCATCAATATTCGGGGCCCTGAACCCGGAGGACAGGCTGCTGGTAAAGCGAAATTCCTCCGTGGGAATATAGACCAGTCCCGCATTGCCGGTAACGGCAAACGGATGCTGGCTGATCTCACTGAAAGGGAAATTAAAAAATGAATTATCACGGATCGTGGAATGCAGGTGTACGGTTTGTAAACGGATACCGTCATTCAGTACTATTTTTCCATTTTTGGATTTTAGCAAATGCTGGGCATAGGCACCCAGGTAATTCATGTTATTGTCGCCATTGGGATACCGGGAATCAAGCGGGCTTACCGAACCGGTATTCAGGTTGGTCCGGCTGGCAGCAGAAGCCAGGTCATTCAATTGCCCGTCGAGGCCGAGACTGATTTCATTCCTTCCCCGTAAGATCCGTCCGTCAATGGTAAAACCGAATACCCTGATATGTTCCTTGCGGCTGTCAAAGCGGTCATAGCGGCGGTACTCCCGTTGCTGACGGCTTTCCTTGATATCCTGGTAACTGAGAATGGTCTTCAGTTCATCCAGGAAGCCCGCGCCCGAAACATTCAGTTCATAGGAACCCATCATACGGATCTGCGGTCCGTAATACCATTCAGCATAGCGCAGGGTGGTACCCGTTGATCCGCCGAAATTCCGGGTATCCTGGAGACGGTCGTAGCGGGGAATATTTGTTGAACCGGAGTATTGCAGGTTCAGTTTATGCGACAGCTTATCATTTTGCCGGAACAGAAATTTCTGGGTAATATCCCACTGGCTGTAACCCGAAAAGCGCTGGACCCGGTCGTCTTTGTTCGGAACGACATGATCCACGCCGTTTACCGTTTCAATGTAATAGGACCGGCGCCCGAAGTCCGGATATTTATCCCGGTATTTACTGCCCATCTTTGTATCACCGAATTCACTATAGCTATAGGATTGCAGCCAGGCCAGTTTTTGCCCGCCGGTACTCAGGTCTGCGTGGGCGGTTTTTTCCCGGTTGACCGTACTATAGCGCGCAAAGGCGGATCCTTTCAACAGGATTTTATCCTTGCCGGACAGGATGGGTGCTTTGGTCCGGAACTGAACGGCTCCGCCCAGCGCATCACTGCCGTGGATGGTGGAGGAGGGGCCGTACATTACTTCTGCCCGTTCCAGCAGGTTCTGATCCACGGTAATTACATTTTGCAAATGGCCGGCCCGGTAGATGGCGTTGTTCATGCGTACCCCGTCAATGATCAGCAGGATCCGGCTGGCTTCGAATCCGCGCAGCACCGGACTGCTGCCGCCCTGCTGACTTTTCTGAACAAATACATTCCCGGTATTGATGAGCAGGTCCCCGGTATTCTGGCTGTTGTACCTGGCGATCACGGCCGCGGTGATCACATCAATCTTCTGGGCCAGGTTTTTTTTCTTTTCGGCAAATTTATTGGAATACACCACGGCCTCTTCCAGGGTTTTTTCACGGGTTGTGTCTGTTTGTGCAAATACAAAGGCAGGAAGGTTCAGCAATGCAAACAGCAATGCAGTTTTTCTCATAATAGAAAATTTTAATTACAGTAATGTGTAGTTGATAATCTTATAAAAAAACGGGGTGGCCCGGTTGGGGCGGGGGAGTGAGGATTTC
>JBBIGW010000166.1:0-7239 GCA_037447355.1 Bacteroidia bacterium
AAGTTATAGGATTTTAGTTTTAAGTCCCGGCGGTGGTACCTCCGGGATTTATTTTTTACGGAACATTTTGGCGGTAAGATCATTCTCTCATCGGGTAATCGAGCCATACTATTTCCGGAACGGTATATGCAATTCGTTTTATTTGCGCATCCTGTCTAAAAACCACCTGTTATGAGACAGCTTTTAATCATATCCGGACTGCTCCTGTGCGGTCAGCTTCCTGCCCAGACAAAGAAAAATGTGGAAAGCAGGATCGAAAAAGTCACTGTTTTTCTGGAAGGGGCCCAGACGCAGCGAACTGCTGTTGTAGACCTGTTTCTTGGCAAACATGAGCTGGTTTTCACCAATATTTCCCCGGCCATTGACAAACAAAGTATCCAGGTAAAAGCGGAAGGAAACATTACTGTCTTATCTGTTATACATCAGCAGAATTTCCTGAAAGAGCAACAGAAACAGGAAGAAATAAAAGAGATTGAATCAAGGAAAGAAAGCCTGTTGGAGAAAATTACCCTTCAAAAGAATATCGGGAATGTTTTCAAACAGGAAGAAGCCCTGTTGGTCAAAAACCAGCAGATCGGTGGCGCCAATTCCGGGGTAAAAGCTATAGATCTGAAAGATGCGGCCGATTTCCAGCGCAACCGGCTGACCGAATTATACCAAAAACAAATGGAGACGGACCGAAGCTTGAAGAAAATGGAAAACGAACTAGGAAAACTTAATGACCAACTGGCGGAATTGAACCAGGAAAGCGATATTTCGACCAGTGAAATACATATAACGGTTAACGCGAAAGAAACCGGCAAAAGCCGCTTTATGCTCACCTATCTTGTAAAAAAATCAGGGTGGTATCCCACGTATGATATCCGTGTGAAGGATATCAGCAGCCCTATCGATCTGCAATATAAAGCCAATGTATTCCAGCAGAGCGGAGAAGACTGGAAAGATGTAAAACTTTTCCTTTCCACCGGGAACCCGAACCAAAACGGAACCCGGCCAGTGATCAGCCCCTGGTTCCTTAAATATTATTATGCTGCACAACCCATCCTGATCAGGGGCAGCAATTCCATAAAAGCTGAATATCACCCAGCAACAATCAGCGGTACCGTACGGGATGAAAAAGGAAACCCGGTAGCCGGAGCCAGCATCGTGGCAAAAGGTACCCGTACTGGCACCTCTTCTGATGCCAATGGACTTTTCTCATTTAATCTGCCTTCCGGAAATAACACCCTCGTGATTAGCGCGATTGGTATGGAAACAGCCGAGATCGCAGCCAACTCAGCTTTTTTAAATGTTACGCTCAACGAGAATAGTAAATCTATGCAGGAAGTAGTCGTAACTGGTTATGGCATCCGCTCAGATGACTATGATGGGTACGGAAGCCCGGGTGCATCAGATAATATCCGCAAAAAGAAAGAGCAGACAGCCATCAGCACCAGTACCGTTTATCAGCCAACCACCACTGTTTACGAAATTGATGATCCCTATACTATTTTGAATGATGGCAAAACCTATACGGTGGATATTGACGGCTATGAAATGAAGGCCCTGTATCAATACTTTGCCGCACCAAAATTAGACCCCGAAGCCTTTCTCACTGCTAAAATCGCAGACTGGCAGGAATTGAACCTGCTGCCCGGCGAAGCCAATCTTTTCTTTGAAGGAACCTTCCTTGGTAAATCATTGCTGGATGTAATCAATGCCGGCGATACCCTGAATCTTTCCCTGGGCCGTGATAAGGGAGTGCAGGTAAAAAGAACTCTGCTGAAAGAATACAGTTCCAGGAGATTTATTGGCAGCAACAAGACTGATACCCGCCAGTACGAGATCTTGGTCCGGAACAACAAACAACAGCCGGTCAGTATCGTTATCGAAGACCAATTCCCTATCTCCACGCAAAAAGAAATAGAAGTGCAGGACCGGAAATACGAGGGGGGCAAACTGGATGATGAAACACAAAAAATCAGTTGGCAAGTTTCCCTGGATCCGAAGAAGGAGTCCCGGCTGAATTTCAAATATGAAGTAAAATATCCAAAAGAGAAAATACTGCACCTGGATTAAGAGCGGGTTTTGATTTCACCTGAAAGTCACCCCGTCCCGTTCTCACGAAGGGGATTTAATATGCTTTATCTTTGCTGAATGAGCACCCATATCCGCCCCATACAGCCTGCCGACAATCCCCTCATCGCGAAGATCATCCGGGATACGCTTGCCGAATTCGGCGCCAATCATCCCGGCACCGTGTATTATGACCCCACAACAGATGCCTTATATGAATTATTCCAAAAAGAGAAATCCGTGTACAATATCGCGGTGATCAACGGGAAGATCGTGGGCGGCGGCGGCATCTATCCCACAAACGGCTTACCAGCCGATACCTGTGAACTGGTGAAAATGTATCTCCTCCCCGAAGCCCGTGGAACCGGCCTGGGAACAGCACTGATCACCCGCTGCCTGGAACAGGCCAGGGCCAATGGTTTCAGCAACGTCTATCTTGAAACGATGAATGAACTGAAAGCCGCTTTAAAAGTATATGCCCGGATGGGCTTTACGTATCTGCAGGGGCCCCTCGGCAACAGCGGCCATTTTGGTTGCCCTTTATGGATGATCAAGAAACTATAATACAAAGAAAAAGGGTTTCACATTCGTCCAGAGACTATGCAAAACCCCAATCTGATCTTCCGGCATCCAGGCCCGCGATTACCGACTATACCCTACGTAGCTGTCACCGACTACCGACTACTGACTACAGACTACTTCCCCCTCACCTGCCCCTTGAGCAGATAAACCTGGAACCCGACATTGAAGGCAAAACCGCCACTGCCGGTAAAGTCCTTTAACTTGGTGTGATCGTATCCGAGTAACGCATCAATGGATACATTCTTGCTGATAAAGAAAGCAGCCCCGCCGCCGACAAAATAATTAAGCCCTGAGTACGTGGTGGAGCCCAGGTTATTTTTGTATTTCTGGCTGGTGAAATTTAATGCCCCGTGCACCAGCGGACGAACCGACTGGGTCTCTGTTGTAAAATAATAACGGGCAAATGGCCCCACCCCGAAAAAAGTGTTTTTGGCATTCCCCACTTTCGAATAAGCCAGGGAAAAATTGCCCCCGACGGCCAGGTTATCCACGATAAAAACACCGGCATTGGGCGTAAAAGAGATCGCCGTATTGTTATCTGTTGTATTCAGCCGGAACTGTCCACCCAGCATCCAGTCATTTTTTGAAGTTTGTGCGTTGGCGTTAGTCACCCCGGCCAGTACCGCCAGTCCGAATAAGATTTTTTTCATGTTCATGGTTTGATTGAAAATTTGATATCCTGCAAAAATAAACAATCCTGCACTAATTGAAATGAATGAATGGATCAAAACAATCAGCCAGTTGGTAAAAGTTCAATTTCATAGACCGGGCTGAAGAGGTAGGCCCTGCCTGTTTTTACTTCGGTGCATTTATACCGTTTCCGCAGTTTGTCCCCTTTTTTGAATACCCGGCCGTCCCGGGTCCGGAATAAACTGCCGGCCGGCAATTCTTCCACAAAATGATGATGGTCCTTTTGCCTGTCATATTTTCTCAGCACGCGCAGCAATCCCTCCTCGGCACAACTGCTCGCGGCCGGATTCTTCAGTGAAGCCGATAATTCAGATTCAATATCGGGAGGGAACACCCTGTTTTGCACAAACTGCTGTAATAACAACCCGAATATATTTTTCCATTCCCGTCCGTGGGCAGCCACCTTGTTGCCATGCTGCTCAAAGGTTAACAGGTGTGCGATTTCATGCAGTAAGGTAACCAGGAAGGCATAGGGGTTCAGGTTCCCGTTAACACTGATGCGGTGGTTGTGATGATGGGTACGGTGCCGGTAGTCGCCCAATATGCTTTTCCGTTCCCGCGCAATCGTCAGGTGCACTTTGTATTCGTGCAGGTAACGCAGTACCGCCTCCCCCGTACCCGCGGGAAGAAACTGCTCAAGATGACTGACCGGGACTTCTTTCTTAGCCATTCTTTTTTTGCTTCAGCAACTGGAGCAGGGCTTTGATTTCAACGGCTGTGTAAATAATATACAGTACCCCGCAAACCAGCAGGGCCGGTTTATTCACGTTTTCCTTCGCCACCATGATATAGGTAAATGCCGCAATGGCGATCAGGAAAAACTTAATCATAAAACTGCCATACATGGCCCGTACAAAAGCCTGCGGGTTGGAGGAGTTCAGCGAACGGAAGGTAAGCAGGTAGGCCGCCAGGCTGACCAGGAACAGGAGCAGGTTACCGATGACCAGGACTTCGGGGTGAATCCCCTGCCCTGTCATCCACCTCTTGCCGGTAAGGGCAAACACATTTACAAATATGAACACAAAAAATAATGGCCGAATGGGCTGCAGTGCTGTTTTATTCATCTTTCCGGGTCCTGCTTGTTTCACGGAAAACTTTGTAGAAAAGTCCCGACAGGACGAGCAAAGGTAATACACAGGCCAGCAACGGAAAGGTATGCAGCCATTTATCCAGTTTGATCCCGGCAAAAACAGCGATCCCGATGGCCGCCAGCAACTGGGTACCCAGTCCCGCATAGCGCAGCAGGTCGTTGTTATTATTGCGTGGCAACGGAGGTTTGCGGTTCATTGTTGTTCATCTCCACTATATTGGCCCCCATATGGCACTGGCCATTAAAAGTAGCCGATGGTTCCACCTGTAATTTCCCGGCATAAATATTCCCGGATACCAGGCACTCCCCTTTTAACTGGAGCAGTTCCTTTGCCCGGATATTCCCGTTTACTTTGCCGGTAATATCGGCATTGTTACCGGTAATGTCCCCTTCCACCGTCCCGCTGCTACCCACGATGATCTTGGATCCGCTTTTCACATTCCCGATAACGGTGCCGTCAATACGCAGATCACTGTTGCTGCTGATATCGCCTTTCAGGACGGTGCCGGCGCTGATCAGGGTAGCGCCTCCGCCATTGCCATTGGTTAAAGGTTGTTGCATGTCGGTTTTGTTTTTTTTGTTGAACATTGGTTTATCATTAGTCATTAGAAATATCCGGCCTCGGCACCACGATGGCCGTAGTGTCCAGTTTTGCGGTTTCCGCACTGCCCAGGGCTTTTTTCAGTCCCAGGATATACTGGGCCTTATAAGCATCCTGTCTTTCGACGGAATCCACCCGGTACTGGAGCCGTTTTAACTCCATAACTGATTTATAATCATTGCTTGTACCAGGAATATAGTACTTCAAAGGTGTGAAGACGATGAGGGCGACTGTAAGTCCCGTGAGTACAACAAATATTGTGCTCAACATGATATAAACGCTTAACCGGGATAATTTAAATGTTACCACTTCTTCATACGTATCATCGTTCATCACAACGAGGCGGTATCGGTTTCTCAGCCTTTGCAGCGTGGAGCCGGCTTCTAATTTGGACATAAGAGGATTTTTGGATTCTAAAGATACTGAACCGGGGTGCTTTGGCCCTTAAAACCGGGTAAAATAATTTGGGTATTTTTATACTAAATTATTTGAATTTCAGTTATTAAGACTTTAGATTGCGCCGGCAAATGCGATTCAACCGACATATCATTTTTTCGCTTCTCATCCTTCTCCTCTTACAGGCCGGTTTGCCCGCCTCCGGGCAGCTGGGATTTGACCTGAATATCAAAAAACCCAAAGAATACGAGGAAAGGGTTCTGCGCTCCGAAAAATCGGGTGAAAAAAAATTTACCCTGCCCCGCCGTTTCATACAGAACACGGTCACCCATTACAACTATGCCTTTAATGCCAACAATAAACTGAACGAGGTGCTGGAAAGGGCCAAGACCGCATTTAAGGATGATTACTCAAAACTCCTGCCATTTTATAATTTTTCGCTGGATGTAACCGCCCAGGATTCCATTCAGCTGGATTCCATTTCGTATAAAGCCTCATCTGGTATCGTGCTGCATGACCTGCGTAACGACTGGGTGGACAACCTTTACCTGCTCTGGGGAGCGGCTTATTACCTGCAAAAAGATTTTGATTCCGCTTACCAGATGTTCCAGTTTATCAATTACGCCTTTGCCCCGAAAGAAAAAGACGGGTATTACAAAGCGATCGGAAGTGCGAGGGATGGAAACTCCGCCCTGAGCATTGCCACAAAGGAAAAAGGCGGACTGGCCCGGAAACTGTTTTCCCAATCACCCAGCCGCAACGACGCCTTTATCTGGCAGATCCGGAATTTCCTGGCCCAGGACCAGTTTGCAGAAGCCTCCAGCCTGATCGTTACCCTGCGCAATGACCCGGCTTTTCCGGCGCGCTTACAAAATGACCTGCACGAGGTACAGGCTTATTCCTTTTATAAACAAAATACCTGGGACAGTGCTGCCGCTCACCTGGTGGAAGCACTGAGCAATGCGGGGAACCAGCAGGAAAGAGCCCGCTGGGAATACCTGGCCGGGCAATTGTATGAAAAAGCCGGGAATTATAAAGAAGCCCGGAAAAACTATGACCGGGCGATCAGCCGCACCACGGACCTGGTAATGGAAATCTATGCCCGGCTTTCCGCCATCCGGACCAACAAGGATGAAGGCTCAGCAGATATTGACAAGAATGTGGCCGAGCTGGTAAAAATGGCCAAAAGGGATAAATATACCGACTACCAGGATATCATTTATTTTATGGCCGCCCAGATGGAACTCGAAGGGAATAAAGTGGAAAGCGCCATATCCCTTTTATTGAAAAGCACACTGGCCCCGAACAACAATCCCGGTCAGAAGAACAAGGCTTTTTTGCAACTCGCCGAACTTTCCTTTGCAAGAAAAGAATATAAACAGGCTCACCGGTTTTATGACAGCCTGAAACTGGATGATCCCGGTGTCCCGGATCCGGACAAGATCGGGGAGATCAAAAAATCACTCCAGGTCATTGTGGACAATATGGCTGTCATTGAAAGACAGGACAGCCTGCAACGGATTGCCGCTCTCCCCGAGGAGGAACGCCGCGATTTTGTAAAGAAACTCGTCCGGCAATTGCGCAGGCAACAGGGCCTGAAGGACGAACAACCTACCGGCACAGGTACAGGTTTGCCGGGGATCAATAATCCCCCGCTCGTCTCCCTGTTTCCCGCCGGTGATAACAAAGGGGAATGGTATTTCTACAATGCCGGCTCCCGCACCCGGGGACAAGCTGAATTTAAAGCCAAATGGGGCAATCGTCCCAATGCAGATAACTGGAGACGCAGTGCCGCCCTGCTGAATAGCCGGATGAACGTACAGGG
>JBBIGW010000167.1:0-7071 GCA_037447355.1 Bacteroidia bacterium
AATAATCTTCCAGCCCAAGGCCGAATTCCTGCTGAAGGTGATAATTGAGCAGGGTATTTTTTTCCGGTAACAGCCCTTTTATCGCGGAGACAACTTTCTTTCCTTTCCAGTCATCCACAATAAGCCCGGCCAGGCTGGAAGCGGCATAAGCGGAAGGCACAGCAATGACCAGCACATCGGAATGAAGCACCACTTCTCTCACATCCGCCGAAAGCGTCAGGAGGGAAACATCAAATCGGGCCGAATTCAGGTAATGCGGATTGTGTTGTTTACTTTTTATAAAAGCGATCGTGTCTTTATTCCGGATCCACCAGTTCACCGGTTGTTTTTTATCCGTCAGGATTTTGACCAGGGCCGTCGCCCAGCTCCCGCTACCGATAACTCCGAACCGCATATTCAATTATTTTAGTTACAACTGTAATAACAATTAAAGGTAAGGCAGAATCCTGTTCTGCAGAACGGCGATACGGAGTGTAACGAAACCCCGTGGTCCTGTTGCTTTTTTATTTCGAAATTTTCCGGACAATCCAGGAAACCCCGGCAGCAATGTACCGGTAACCGGAATGCGTTTCACAGTTTTCCTTGTTCTTTATATTCGGTTCTCATAAAGCTATCTCCCCAGCAGCATACTGAGTTGCTGTAAAAGGGCTGTTTTTTTTACAGCTTCATAAAACTGCCGGCTGGGTTGGTATTCCTTCATATGCCGGATCACCACGATCATGTACAGCGGGGTTGCGGATCCGGATGAATTCGTAAAGTAATCCGGGTTCAGCGATTTAATAATATAAGACCTGCCCGGGTCGGCATACCTTTTACCTTCCGCGAACCCGTTAAACTCGGTAATATAATTCAGCACCTGCGCTGGTTCGGAAAGATAAGCAGACCCTTTCTTACTATATTTATCAATAGAATCGAGCAGCTTTTCATAATATCCTTTGAGGATTTTTTCCACCTGGTCCCGTTTCTGTTCGGTCGCAACCCGCATTTCCGACAGGTATTCACCGCGGGTCATATATATGAACGGGAATTTATCCTTTGCAGTCAGCAACCAGGCCTCGTGGGTATTGGCATCATAAGGACCTCCTAAATTGAAATAGTAATACCCATCCGGGTCAGCAGCCACAGCCCGCACTGTCATATACTCTCTTTTATTTATGGTAATGCGTGAACCGATATCGCCGAGACCATTGATACTTATGAAGACGGAGGCCGTATATCCGTTTCCCCGTTTCTCCGTATTGTTTATACACAGATACGGATAAAACATTATGTACGCGTTATACGGCGAAACCGGTTGTTTCGCCGGGGCAATACCGTTATAGTAACCATGCCAGGTCCCTTCACCTCCTTTAGGTTTCGGGTACAGGTTTTGTAAAATCTGCGCGGATTGCTGAACAACCGTGCGGGCTTTTGTAATGCCCTTACCCATATCACCGGGCAGTGCGTCAGTTCCTTTTTTCCATCCATACTCTTTGGATTCCACTATTCCCTTATCACACTGTGCACGGGTAATTAAACCCGTAAAAAGAAACCCTGTTAAGAAAATAAGTTTCATATTGCCTGGTTTAATCTTTTTGAATGACGAGGGTTACCTCGTAGGGTTTGCCTTCAGCCGGCTTTGATAACATGCCAATATGGTGCGTCCAGCCACCATACTCGAACTGGTCATAGATACGGAGCAGGGATACTGATGTCTTTTTTGTGGCCGCGTTGGTAAGGGTGAGGATATTCCCTTTCAGCGTGTAGGTTCCGTCTCCCACAAAGCTGGTTGTTTTTTCAAGCAGCTGGTAGGCTGATACCTCGCGGGTGGTACTGAAGGCTGCTCCGCTGGCGTAATGGCCATTCGCCGCGAATGTGTAGGTAAGTATTCCGCTGTAACTGCCGGTGAACCATTTCCCGGGCAAGGATTGCTGCAGGGGATTCATGCCGGCCCCCTTATAATTTTTAAAGGAAAGACTATGGAAAAAAATCATCCAGTCCGCATTCCTTGTTTCCCAGAGCAAACTTTCGGGGTCTGCAAAACTTCCTGCAATAATGGCCACCTGGTTACCGAGTTGTACCAGCATGACAAAACCATATATCTGTATGTAATTCCCGTTGACCATCTTCCGGATTCCCATTTCCTCTTTCCTGTAATTCCATCCCAGATGAGAAACCCCCTTTGTGATTATATGGTGATCGGGATTATAGGGATCCTTTTCAAATCCGTCAAATACCTGCCAGAAGATGGACTGCATATCCGTTTCCAGGTTTCCGCTACCGGCTGCCATGGGCAACAGGGAGAGGGTGGATTGCTTATCGGGTCCGCTGAGTGTGATTTCGCTGGTGCTTTTTGCGGTGGTCCATCCGGGAGGAACCGTGAATGTATAATCGCCGAGTGATCCTGGTGTTATTAAAGCACCGGTAGTTGACGCGGGTGCCGGTACGGGTTTCGTGACAGCCGGTTTTTTTAAATCAAGGCTGCTGAAAAAAGTTTCCAGCGTTTGCTGCGATGCAGGGTCATTGGTGACGGTCAATATGCTCATCGCTTTATTATACCCGCTAAATGTGGTAAGCACGGCAACCGCATTTGTTCCCTGAATACTGAATGTAGCAGTCCCTGTATTGGTACTCCAGCCGTTCACAGGGTCCCCTTTTTCAGCCGTTGGTGTTTCTGTAATGGATAAACGATCCGCCACCAGCCCTTTCCAGGCGTCCTGGAAATCGGATAATGCTTCACCCCTTCCATCGATACTTTTATATACAGTTATGATGCAGAACCTGTGGTCCTTGTCCTCCGGTGCGTTGAGTATCACCAGGTCGTTTTTCTGCTCTTTTTTCCAGCCCCCCGGAATTTTAAAGCTGGCGATGTCAAAAACTGTTTTTTGTGCAAGCCCGGTAAAGGAAGCAGCTAACAGAAGCAGCAGGAAGATTTTTTTCATGGTGGCTGTTTTTTTTCTTTATTGTTTTCAGAACTGATCCGCTTTTGCAGCAGGGATTATCCCTGACAGGGCGGTTGTTCTGAAGTTATATTGCCGTGACTACCCTTTTTCAGGTATAGTTTAAAGTAACAATGTAAACATAGTATGAAAAATACTAATCTCTTCCCTGAAAAAGGGGATTTTTTCCCTGACTGACAAAAATCAGGGAACTGCAAAATAGTTGGCTGAAAAATTGCCTGCCCGGGAAAAAACTGCGTTTGTTCTTCCATAAGATGAAAAGCTGAGAGAGGGCGTGATTTATTGGAGCTGATTTATCAGAAAGTCCCTGGAAGAGAATATACTTACCGGGTCGGGTCGGCGTTTATTTAAACTACAGGGGTATGTACAGTAAAGGGGCTGTATCCTTGTATTACAGCCCCTTTACGCTATCCGCTCAACTAATTTTATTTTTCAAATAATTTATCCTTGGGCACGACTGTAACCTTCATGCCATCCTTCAGGTCCTTACTGACGGCGGCATAGGGAGCCGTGATCACTTCCTCTCCTTCTTTCAATCCCGTCAGGATCTCTATATAATTAATATCCTGTACGCCGGTCTTCACCACCCTTTTCTTCACGGTACCATCTGCCTGCAGGATAAAGGCCACTTCCTCGAGTTCATCACTGGCCACCACAGGCCCGGTCTGTTCCTGGTTCTGTTTTTCGTTCTCATCCTTGCTGTTTTCCTTTTCTTTCTTTTTATCGGCCATACTCTGGTCACTTCCTTTCACCCTCGCATTCACCGCGGCGATGGGTACGGCCAGTACATTTTCCACCCGCCGGGTCTTGATATCCGCACTGGCATTCATTCCCGGGCGGAAGGGGAAGGTCCGGTTGCCGAGGTCTTTATACGATTCCTTATCGAGGCGGATCCGCACCTCGTAGTTTGTAACATCATTGGAAGATGCCAGGGAACTGCTTTTGGTACTGCTGGCGATCTTGGTCACAACCCCTTTAAATTTACGGTTGTTATACGCATCCACTTCCACATCCGCCGAATCCCCGATATTGATTTTCACAATATCATTTTCCCCCACATCCACCCTGACCTCGAGCACGGCCATATCAGCGACCGTCATCATTTCCGTACCCACATTGAAGCTGTTACCCGCCACTCTTTCTCCTTTCTTTATCTTAAGGGAGGAGATCACCCCGTCCATCGGTGCCACCAGGGTGGTCCGGCTGAGGTCCTTATTGGCCCGGCTAAGTCCCACCTGGGTGCTCTGCACGCCGGCTTTAAGGCTTTTGATATTCTGCTGGGCCGCATTGTAATTGGCCTGGGCCGATTTCAGCGTGGTTTCAAACTGTTCGAGCTCCGCCCCCGAGATCACTTTATCATCATAGAGTTTTTTGTTCCGGTTATAGGTCTGCTGTGCGAGGTCCAGGTTTGCCCGCAGGGACTCAAGCGCGGCCTGGCTGTTGTCCACGGTAGCCGCAGACTGGTTGACCCGGGAAGCCGCTTCATCCCGCTGCAGGGCATAGATATCCGCGAAGATGCGGGCCAGCACCTGGCCTTTCCGTACACTGTCACCCTCTTCCACATTCAGTTCAGTGATCTCACCGGATATATCCGGGCTGATCTTCACTTCCACCTCGGGGTACACCTTGCCGCTGGCATTCACCGTTTCAATAATGGTTCGTTTCGTAGCTTTTTCAGTAGCCACTTTGACAGCTTTGTCCTTTCCGCCCACCATTTTGCCAATAATAAAGATCCCGGCCACCACACCCAGCACGATCAATATCCATTTCAGTTTCTTGTTCATCTTCTGATTTTTTAAAGTTTTAAACCCTGCCCTTTGTAAAACTCAAGGAGTTTCATTTTGAAAACATAATCGTATTGCGAATACAGGGCCTGTATTTTCGCTTTTTGCAGGTTGGTCTGGCTGCTCACCAGCTCAAATGCGGATAACAGGTTCTGATCATATCTTTTGCTGGTAAAAGAATAGGCTTTTTCCGCGGTCTGCATGGCTTTTACATCCGCATTGTATTTCTGTAAGGCCGCGGTGGCATCGTTGTAAGCCTTATAGATATCCTGCTTCAGCTGCATATCGCCCTGTTCTTTCAGTAATTCCTGCTGCTGCAGGGTCACTTTGGAACGATCCCAGGCGGTCCGGGCTGATTTCCCGTTGAGGATGGGTACACTGATCCCGATACCCACACTCTGTCCGAAGTTATTCCTGAACTGGGTTCCCATTTTAACCGGTTTGCCTTCAATCAGGATCACATCCGGTGCAAGTACATCCTTATAAACACCGTTCACATCCACAACAGCCCCGGTTGAAACCAGCGGTCCGAATTGCCTGCCATAGGTTTTTGTATTCACATAACTGGTACCCAGGCTCCCAAAGGCAGTGATACTGGGATAGAGCCCTGCTTTGGCCACTTCCGTATTTTTTTTTGCCGAAAGGATACGGAGTTCATTGATCTTTTGCTGGGGCATGAATTTGATGGCAGAAGCATATACGTCACCCGGCTGCAGGGAGGCGATCGGGTCAACCGGGATCAGGCTTACAGGAGGAGTGACAATATCGAAATCAAGTCCCGCGTCCAGGTTGAGCAGGGACTTCAGCTGGAGCAGGAACTGGATCGCAGAAGCCCGGGCGGTAATCAGCAAAGAACTGTCACGGGCCAGCTGGGCTTCAAGTTCGGCCGCATTCAGTTCAGGCAGGGCACCCGCATCTACTTTCTTCCGGGTATTCTCTAATTGAGCCTTCGATAAATTCACCTGGGCCTCCGACAGGTTGGCCTGTTCACGGGCCAGCAGGATCTGCAAATATGCAACGGCTACATTTAATGAGATATCGTTCTGGATTTTTTTAGTCTGTTCCCGGTCTGCTTCCCAGCTGAGCCGGTTGGCCTCAATCGTATTCTTCCGGGAAAACCAGTTAAACACGGTAATACCCGCCTGCAACTGCATGCCAATATTCAGAAAGTTATTGTCTTCGAGTACACCTGTGGTAGGGTTTTCGGAACGGCCCAGGCGGTAACCCACGCTTCCGCTGTAATTGAAACTGGGCAACTGCGCTGCCTTACTCTGGTTGTAGACAAGCGCGGAAAAACGCGATTGCAAGTCCGTTTGCCTTACTGAAATATTGTTCTTAACAGCATGGTCCACGCATTGACGAAGGTCCCATTTATCCTGGCTGTAGGAAGCAGTAAACATCAGTAATGCAGCAGCCAGCTTGATGCTCCTTTTCATAGGCTGCAAAAATAGATGAAATGCCCCTCTGCAGGGATGATTTTTGACAAACGGCAGTTAAAGTCCGGCGAGGGCCTGCTCCAGGTCCGCAACGAGGTAACCGGCTTCTTCCAGCCCCGCATACATCCGCACATAACGGTGCTCCCGGTTATCCGGGTCAAAATCCACGGGTTTTATCCCGGCACATTTGGGAATGACCAGGCTTTCGTGGCCGCCCCAACTGACAGCCATCATGATATGTTTTAACGATTCACAGAACTGTACGATCTTCTCCCTTTCCCGGGTCTTCAGCACAAAAGTGAAGAGTCCGCAGGCGCTTTTCATTTGCTGTTTGGCGAGTTCATATTGGGGAAAACTGTCATCCAGCGGGAAGAGGATGCTTTCCACTTTGGGATGGTTCCGCAGGTACTGTACCAGTTCGGCCGTGGTTTTCGTGATCCGTTCGATCCGGGCCGGCAGGGTGCGCAATCCCCGGATCAGCAACCAGGCATTGAAGGGCTGGATCCCGCTGCCGATATTGAGGTACTCACTGTCGAAGATCTTTTTCATCATGGCATGGGAGCCGCAAAGCACCCCGCCCAGGGTATCACTGTGACCGCCGATATACTTGGTGGCGGTCTGCATCACCATATCGATCCCCATTTCAATGGGTTTCTGATAAAGCGGCGTACAATAACTATTATCGATCAGCGTGGTGATCCCGTTTGTTTTTGCGTATGCCGCTACTTCCCGGATGGGCTGAATGGCAAAGTCCCAGCTGTTGGGGGATTCGAGATAATAGAAGGCAGTATCGGGCCGGGTCGCTTTTTTCCAGTTATCAATATGGCTTCCGTCAATATAGGTGACTGTTACTCCGAAGCGGGGCAGGATCACATCAAACATCCGCTGCACCCAGGTGTAGGGTGCCCGTAC
>JBBIGW010000168.1:0-7060 GCA_037447355.1 Bacteroidia bacterium
GACCAGGGGTACCACAGGCTTTGGAGGGGGGATCAGGATGCGGATGGTATCCGTACTGCCGCCTTCCCAGCTATCCAGAAAGACCAGGCCGAATCCTTCGGTGGTGGAACTCTCTGAGCGTTTGGTCACCACCGTTTTTTTATACACTGTTTCTGCAGCTGTTTCTTCTGTTTTTACCGGTTCCGCAACCGGCTCATTGGTTAATGGTTTGGGCTCTTCTTTCTTCAGTTCCTGTTCAGCGGGCTTTTGCTGCACTGTGCTGTCCGGCTTTACTTCGCTACTAACAGCAGGCTGCACGGGTTTTGTCTGTTCCGGCTCATTCAATACCGGCCCTGGGTCTTCTTTCTTTTCTTCTTTTACCGCTGCCGGTTCTTTACGCTCAGCCGGTTTGATCGCTTCGGGTTCTTTGACTACCGGCTTCATTTCTTCCTTCCTTACCTCTTTTACAGCTGCCAGTTCTTTGTTATCAGCAGGTTTTATGGGTGCAGGTTCTTTCAGTTCCGTCCCTTGTTCTTCTTTTTTCTCAATGACCGTTTCGGTTGCCGGCTTATTTATCGCGAGTTCCGTCTTTTCCGCTTTCGGCTCTTCTTTCCCGGGGAGTTCCGCTACCACGACTTCCGTTTTCTCAACCGGCTTCTCCTCTGCTTTCGGCTGTACCGGTTTTTCCCGCAGGGAAGGATCCCCGGTGGCTTTGGCCAATAAATCAGTAAATGGAGATACTGCTTTTTTTTCTGGTTGCGGTTTCGCTTCTGCTTTTACCGGGACACTGGTGGAATACTGTACAGTCAGTGACTGCAGGTCAAACAGGCCCCATCCCTTTTCTCCGAAATTCTTTAACAGGAATCCATGGTCCCGCTGCCCCATTTTTACAATGAAATTTTGTTCGGGCCATTTATCCTGCGGGAACCCAATGGTGAAGGAATAGCTGCTGTCATATAACCGGGGAAGAATAAGATACCCTGTGGCCGAAGAGCTATGAATCTTCCCGTTCATCTTCAGAAAAAAAGCCTGCTCCGGTTCCGCCTGTAGGTACAGGAAAAAAACTTTCTGGGAGGAAGCGGTTATCGTAAATGCGGCCATCAATAAAACCAGGAGGCGTCTCTTCATTTTTCCGGTATTGGGTGTTGGAACAAATTTAACTGATTTGCGGGGTCTAAAAAAAGAGGGTTAAGGGTTTGGAGTTGAGGGTTGAGGGTTTGGGGTTGGGGGTTGAGGGTTGAGGGTTGAGGGTTTGGAGTTGAGGGTTGAGGGTTGAAGGTTGAGGAGTTCGGAGTTCAGAATCGGGGCCTGGGTGTCAGGCGGTTTGTGGTTGGGAACAATCTTGTAGCCTATATTCTGACACCTCGCCTCGCGGCAAAGCGGGCTCGCCTCGCGGCGAAGCGGGCCGACATCAGACACCCGACACCTGACAACTGACACCTGACACCCGACACCTGACAACTGACACCTGATTAAACTCTTGTTAAAAAATGTAACCATCTATCCCAATTATCCGTCCTACCCATTCCCGTTCGCCTATTTTTGTCACTCAAAAATCAAATAACTGTATGAACAAAGCATTGCTTTCCCTTCTTTTTTTCCTTGCCGGTCTTAGTGTACTGGCTCAAACCAAACCTGCAGCGGATACCTCCTGGAAAAAAGAATACCGGGAAACGGCAACCAGGATCAATGACCTGGTTCACACCAAACTCGAAGTGAAACCCGATTTCAGCAAGTCCTGGCTTTATGGTAAGGCCTGGGTTACCCTGAAGCCTCATTTCTACTCCACCGATTCACTGGCCCTCGACGCCAAGGGGATGGAGATCAAAAAACTGGCCCTGGTAAAAGGAACAAAACAGATCACCCTGCCATTTACCTATGATGACTGGCAACTGAAAATAAAGCTGGATAAAACCTACAAGGCCGGTGAAAGCTATACGGTCTATGTTGAATACACGGCCAAGCCCGATGCATTCGAAGAGAAATATGCCCAGGGGGCGATGCTGGGTATAAAAGGAATGTATTTTATCAATCCCAAAGGAGAAGATAAGGATAAGCCCACGCAGATCTGGACCCAGGGGGAGACCGAATCCAACTCAGCCTGGTTTCCCACGATCGATAAAACCAACCAGCGCTGCACCCAGGAACTGACTGTTACCGTTGACAATAAATACGAGACCCTGAGCAATGGTAAACTGGTATCCCGGAAAAAGAATGCAGACGGCACCCGGACGGATTACTGGAAAATGGAACTGCCGCATGCGCCTTACCTGTTCTTCCTGGGCGTGGGTGAATATGCGGTTATTAAAGACAGCTGGAGAGGAAAGGAAGTAAATTATTATGTAGAAAAAGAATATGCATCCGTTGCCAAAAAGATTTTCGGCAATACCCCCGAAATGATGAGTTTTTTCTCGAAGATCACCGGGGTGGACTTTCCCTGGAACAAGTATTCCCAGATCACCGGGCGTGACTATGTGGCCGGTGCCATGGAAAACACCACGGCTACCATTCACCAGGAAAGCGCCCAGCAGGATGCCCGGGAACTGGTGGACGGCAATAACTGGGAAGGCACCATTGCCCACGAATTGTTTCACCAGTGGTTTGGTGATTATGTAACCACTGAAAGCTGGAGCAACCTGACCCTGAACGAGTCTTTTGCCGATTACAGCCAGACTCTCTGGGAAGAATATAAATACGGCAGGGATGCCGGTGATGCGGAGAACTATAACGGCATGCAGGGTTACCTGATGAGCGGAAGCGATAAAAAAGACCTGGTGCGTTTTCACTACAAGGACCGGGAAGATATGTTTGACGCGGTCAGTTACCAGAAAGGCGGCCGTGTCCTGCACATGCTGCGGAACTTTGTCGGCGACAGCGCATTCTTTAAATCCCTGAACAATTATCTTACAACCCATAAATTCAAATCCGCGGAAGCCCACCAGCTGCGACTGGCTTTTGAAGAAGTCACCGGCCGTGACCTGAACTGGTTCTTCAACCAATGGTATTTTGGCAGCGGTCACCCGTCCGTTGATATCAGTTATGATTACAATGATACGACCGGCACCGCGCAGGTCATCATCAAACAAACCCAGAAAACCGGCAAGATCTTCACCCTGCCCCTGGCGATTGATGTGTACAACGGCGCCACAAAAACCCGGTACAATGTATGGGTGAGAAATGCCGCGGATACCTTCAGGTTCAGCTATACAAAACGCCCCGACCTGATCAATGCGGATGCGGATAAAGTAATGCTGTGGAACAAAAAAGAAAACAAGACCCTGGAAAATTATATTCACCAGTACACGCATGCCGGGAATTACCTCGACCGGAGGGAAGCTATTGATTTTGCCGCTAAAAAGCAGGACGATCCCCGTGCTGCTGACTTAATCAAAACCGTCATGAATGATCCATTCTACAGGCTCCGCGGGTACGCGGTCAGCAAGGCCGACCTGAAGAAAGAAGGGGTGAAGAACAGTGTGGAACCCGTATTGGCCACCCTTGCCAAATCTGATCCGTATGCGGCGGTACGTGCGGTTGCCATTCAAAAACTGGGTGATTACAAGAAACCGGACTATGCGGCTTTATTCAAATCTGCGGTCAATGATTCTTCCTATACCGTTGCCGGCAATGCTCTCGAAGCCCTGGGTAAAGTGGATTCAGCTGCGGCTGCTGAACTGGTGAAAAAATTAGTTAACACCCCGACGAAAGGGGTGCTTCATGAAATGGTCATGAATGAGATCCTGAAATCCGGGGACGAAACCATGGCCGATAAGATCATTGGTGATTTTGCCAAAATGCCCCTGAGCCAGGGTAAATTCCAGGCGCTGTCGGGGATGGGAACTTATCTCGCCACAATCAGGAATACCGAAAAGATCAAATGGGGAGTGGACGAGATTGTGAAATTCCGGGATGCCATACCGGAAGCTTTCCGGAACCAGACCGATCCCTTCATTAACGGGATGGTGCTGAAAGGAATCCTGGCGGATAAGAGTAAAAAAGCAACCGAAGCCCCTGCGGACACCGTGCTGAAGGAACTCGTGGAATACATTAAGGACAAGTTGCCGGAAGCAGAGAAGAAAGGGTTTTAAGCCCCCTAAACCTGCCTGCCGGTTTACCTGCCGGAGGCACGGCAGGCAGGTCCCCGAAGGGGACTTGAGAGTCAAAAAGTCTGATAAGCCATTACATTAGGTAGTGGCTTTTTTTATGGTCAATGTTTGTTTTGAGCTGCGAGTTTCGAGCTTTGAGCTGCGAGCTGCGAACCTGCCTACAGGCCCGCTTCGTCGCGAGGTGAGCAGGCAGGCTAAGAACTTTGTACCCGGTCTAAATATTGATCCCATAACAGATGCCCCGGGTGAACGACTACAGACTACTAACTACAGACTATTAAAGCTTGAAAATCTTTATCGGAGTGCAGTGTTTTTTATTGACTGACTATAGGTGAATGGATAAGCTGCGAGTTTCGAGCTGTGAGCTCTGGGCTACGAAGAATAAACTGTGAACCAAAAACCTTGTACCCAGGCTAATTTTGATTCAATGACCGATGCTTCGGGTGAACGACTATAGACTACAGACTACTAACTAACTTACCAGCTTCCACTCGATCCGCCGCCCCCGAAAGAACCGCCGCCGAATCCACCGAAGCCTCCTCCTCCACCACCGCCACCGCCGGACCAGCCACCGCCACTCCAGCCACCAACCCCCGCCGGCCGCGCCCGAACCAAATACAATGAGCAGGACAATGACAATAATAATGATCGTCAGGGTACCGGGGCCTTTCTTCTTACGGCTGCCATAATTTTCCGGGGCTTTATATCTTCCTTCCGCCGCTTTGATCAGGTCATCGGTCCCTTCATCCAGTCCGCGGTAATAATTATCATTTTTAAAGTGAGGAGTGATCGTGTTGTCAATTATACTCTTTGAAACCAGGTCGGGGATCGCTCCTTCCAGTCCATAGCCCACCTGGATGGTCATTTTCCGGTCATCCTTTGCCACCAGGATCACCACCCCGTTATTAAAATCCTTGCTTCCCACGCCCCATTTGCGTCCCAGTTCAAGGGCCGCATCTTCGATTGAATAATCATCTGTGGAGTTTACAATAACAATCGCAAACTGGTTGGAAGTGGAATCATCATAGCGTACCAGCTTTTGCTCCAGGGCTTCCACCTGCTGCGGTGTCAACGTCTTGCTGAAATCATTTACCAGCCGGGGCGGGCTGGGTGGCGAAGAGATGATCTTATCAATCTGCGCAAAGCCCAGCAGGGAAAAGAACAAGGCCGGTATCAGTACTAATTTCTTCATGGGATCAGTTGCCGAAAACGATTTGATCCGGCAGTTCGTTTTTATCAGTATCCCCGTCATAGGGGAAATGGGTATGCAAGGCATCGCCGATTTGTATCACACATTCCGCGATGCCCTTTGCGTAATCCTGTTTATTAAAAGTCCCGATCATTTCCGTTACTACTTTATTCCAGTATTCCTGGCCTGTACGTTTATAAATCCCCTCATCCGCAAAAACGGCAAGTTGCTGATCTTTGAGCGCCACGTAAACCAGGACGGCATTCCGCTCTTCCGTTTGTTCCATTTTCAGGGAAAAGAATATTTCGGCAGCCCGGTCAATCGCATTCATAAACCGGCAGCGCTTTTCCACGTACACCCGTACTTCCCCGCTGGTCCTTTTCTCCGCCTGCCGGATAGCTTTCACGACCAGGTGGTTCTCTTCTTCATTAAAGAGCGGTTTATTTTTTTTCCACGGAAATAGTTTCACCGTTTGTTCGGGTTTAATGGTTGACTTGCTAAAATTTTATTTCAACGGCCTTATCAGTACCCGCGGCCGCTTCAAAACCTTTTTTCTGGTTAAAGCCAAAGAGACCGGCGATCATGTTGGAAGGGAAGCCCCGCACTTTTTTATTATAATCCGCAACGGCTTCATTAAAATCATTCCGGGCCACCCGGATCCTTCGTTCCGTCCCTTCTAACTGGGTCTGCAATCCCGAATAAGCGGCTGTGCCTTTCAGTTCAGGATATTTTTCAATCCGGATGATCAGCCGGTTCACCGACATGGCCAGGGTATCCTGTAATTCCTGTTGTTTCCGGTAATTTTCCCCTGTTAATTCGGTGGTCCGGAGACCGGCGGCAGCACGGCTTCTTGCTTCTGTGATCTTTTCCAGCGTGGTCTGTTCAAAGTCAGAAACCCCCTTCACCACATTAACCAGGTTAGGAACCAGGTCCAGCCGGCGCTGGTAGGTATTCTGTACTTCCGCCCATTGCAGGTTTACTTTTTCCTGCTTTTTTACAAAGGAATTATAGGAGGAAGAAATCCAGGTGACCAGGATCAGCAGGATCCCTCCTCCCACGATATAGCCCGAATATTTTTTTTGCATCGGTTCCGGTTAGAATTGAACTTTGGGAGCTTTCTCCGCGCCTTCCTCTGCCTTGAATCCTTCTTTTGCTTTAAAACCGAAGATGCCGGCCAGCATATTGACGGGGAATGAACGCACTTTCGTATTATAGCTATTGACCGCATCATTGAACCCCTTCCGGGAATTGCGGACATCATTTTCAATTCCTTCCAGTTGTCCCTGTAATTTGGTAAAGTTCTGGTTGGCTTTCAGATCAGGGTAGTTCTCAACCACTGCCAGTAAACGGCTGAGGGCACCGGTCATCTGGCCTTGTGCTTCCTGGAACTTCGCCATATTCTCCGGGGTAAGCTGCTCAGCGGTAAAATTCACGGAAGTGGCTTTGGCCCGGGCTTCCACCAGTTTGGTCAGGGTTTCTTTTTCAAAATTGGCAGCTCCTTTAACCGTATTGACCAGGTTGTCCACGAGGTCGGATCTTTTCTGGTATTCGGTGTTCACGTTATTCCAGGTTTTCTTGACATTTTCATCCTGTTTGATGACGCCGTTATAGCCATTGCATCCCCATACGCCGAGTATGAGAAACAGGCCAAGTACGACAAACAAAGCGATATTACGGGTTCCTTTCATTTTAGTGAGTTTTTGATTTGGTACTAAAATTAGGGGATTTGGGATTTCTATACTATGAATTTCGGCAGGTGGGGTTCCCGGGGCGGTAAAAGGCGGTT
>JBBIGW010000169.1:0-7006 GCA_037447355.1 Bacteroidia bacterium
GTATGAACACCTGTTTTGGAACGGGCGAGGGCAAACACAGCCATTGCAGCGCATGCCTGGCTGACCAGGGCGGCATAGCAACAGCCCAATGCCCCGTACACCGGTATCCAGGCAATGTTTAATACGATATTAATCACCAGTGCTCCCAGTACGATAAAACAAAAGGGGCGGATATGCCCGGCCGCGGTGAGTACGGTTCCGTAAACCTGCACCATTGAGTAGCCGATCAAAGCGGGAATACAGTATTGCATCACTTCAATGGCATGGGGATCCCGGTTATAATATAAAAGGGATTGCAGCCAGGGGGCCAGGACAATGGCTATGATGGCCGCAGTCAACGCGAACAGCATCAGCAGGTGCCGGCTGTTCAGCACCGCCTCATTCACCCATTCTTTGCGGTCCCGCTGTTTAGCAATAAAAGGCAGGAGGAAAGAAGCCACTAAATAACCCGCCATATTGCCCGCATCAAGCAGGCGGTAAGCTCCCGCATAGATCCCCGCTTCATGGGCCCCGTTGGGATGGATTCTTTCTAACAGAAACCCATCGAGCCGGTAATGGGCCGACATCAGTAAAACGATCAGTCCGTAAGGAAGTACTTCTTTAAAAAGGCGGATTTTGAACCATCCCCTTTCAGCAAAAGAAAATACAAACCCCTTGCGCCGGAGGTATACGATGGCAGTTAGTAAAGCAAGGGCGGTACAGACCAGTTGTGACAGCAGGAATTTTTCAATCGTAATGGATCCCAAAACCGGCAGAAGCAGGAAGCTTCCGCAAACCAGGATCATCAATATTTTATCCAGCACCGAAAACCAGGCATCCGCCCGGAACCACTGCTGCGAAGTGATGATGGCCCTGAAAAAAAGAAAAAGGGAACCCAGGGCCTGGACCAGGATCAGCAGGGTAAGCAGGTTAAATGCCCTGACACCCGACAAGGCAGCTACTGCAAACACGATGGCTGCATAGAATAAGACCAGGAACAGTTTAAGCAGCAGGAAATGGCCCGTGGTCTTTTTAAAGAAAGGGCTATCTGCGGCCAGCTGGCGGTTCATATACTGGGTCAGTCCCCAGTCCAGCAAAAATCCAAGTACAAAGGAAAAATTGAATAAGGAAAAATAAGTCCCGTACAGTCCGGTACCACTGAGGTTCTGCACCGGGCGGTCGATCCCGAATATCCAGAGGGGTTTGACCAGTACATTCAGTACCAGTAATAACCCAAGGGAGGAATAAAAACGGGATGGTTCTTTCATAATCCGGTGTATGAATAAAACTAAAACGGGAACCGTCAGATCACTTTTACGTTCCTGCTGAAACTTTCCTCCAGCGAGATAAAGGTTTCGGTCCGTTCGATCCCTTTGATCTTTTGCAGCTGGTCGTGCAGTACGGACCGCAATTGGGTAATATCCTTGCAAACGATCTCGGCGAACATGCTGTAGTTGCCCGTGGTATAGTTCAGCCGGACGATCTCCGGAATTTTTTGCAGGTCGCGGGCGACGGTATCATAGAGTGAGCTTTCTTTCAGGTAAATCCCGATAAAAGCGATCACATCATAGCCCAGCTGCCTGAGGTCAGCTTTTAATCTTGTACCTTTAACCACGCCGGCTTCCTGTAGTTTTTTGATACGTACATGGATGGTACCACCGGAAACAAATAGTTTTTTGCCCAGGTCGGCATAGGAGATCTCTGCATTCTCCATCATCTGGTGGATGATCTGCAGGTCCAGTTTGTCCAGATTCAATTTTGCAGCCATTTTTTGACCTATTTTTTATTATTTATTCAATAAATATAGTGCTTATTTGAATATTATCTATACTTTTAAAATATTTATTAGAAAATTTGGAAAAAAAACGGAATCCGCTATATATTTGTGTCATCAAACAACGAAGTTCTTTTTACACTGTGGGGTGATGAAATTTTTGGCAGACATGCCCTCTCGTCTCGGGGGTGGAGAGTACAGGACAAACGAAAAGTAGAGCCGACGTTACTTTTGGTAAGGCCGACCAGGGTTGACCACTAATCTTTGCTTTTTGGCTAACTGCTCCGTGGAGGTTCGATCCCTCCCCCTACAGCTATTTTTCTCGTGCGACTTTAACCGCCTGGCAGTTTTCTGCTTCGCGGAGCCTTTGCCCCCTTAGCAAGGGCTTTTTTGTGCCCGGTAATAAAATCTTTAGCAGCGACCCTCTCGTCCCGGGGGTGGGAGTACAGCCTGCCTCGCCGGCCCGCTTCGACGCGAGGCGAGCAGGCAGGGACAAACGAAAAGTAGAGCCGACGTTACTTTTGGTAAGGCCGATCAGGGTTGACCACTAATCCTGCCTAAGACGGCAGGCAGGCTTTGTTTTTTTGGCTAACTGCTCCGTGGAAGGGTTCCCTGCCCGCCGTAGCTTTAGTGAAGGCGGGGATCCCTCCCCCAACAGCTTTTTCTCGTGCGACTTTAACCGCCTGGCAGTTTTCTGCTTCGCGGAGCCTTTGCCCCCTTAGCGGGGCTTTTTTATACCCGGTAATAAGATCTTTAGCAGCGACCCGCTCCTTCCGGATTTACCTGATTATTTGCACATAGCGCCGATACGCCACTACTTCCTTACTATTTTTGCAGCGATGAAGACCCTGATCGTAGACGATAATAAAATTGCCAGGACCACGATGAAACATCTCCTGGGCCAGGTAAAAGACCTGGAACTGGCGGGTGAATGTGCCAACGCGGAAGAAGCCGTGGCCCTGCTGCAGGAAAAAAAGGCAGACCTCCTGCTGCTTGATATCGAAATGCCGGGTATGTCAGGACTGGAACTGACCCGCAACCTGGGTGATCAGCGCCCTGTCATCATCTTCACCACATCCAAAAAGGAATATGCCGCCGAAGCTTTTGAACTGAATGTGGCAGATTATATCGTCAAGCCGGTAACCACGGCCCGCTTTAACCAGGCAATTGATAAAGCCCGTGAGCTGATTGAAAGTAATACCGAAGAAATACAGGTGAAGGAAGAAAGCTTTCTTTTTATCCGGGATTCGAATATTGTACGCCGGCTGGAAATGGACGATATCCTATATGCCGAAGCCATGGGTGATTATGTAAAATTGCATACGGCCCGGAAATTCTATGCCATCCACAGCACCCTGAAAGCCGTGGAAGAACGGCTGCCCGGCCGGAATTTTATCCGTGTGCACCGTTCCTTTATTGCAGCCCTCGCTAAAATCGATAGCCTGCAGGACGGCGCCCTGGTGATCGGGGGTGCTGCCATTCCTGTTGCCGATGCCTACCGGGCCGCCCTGAACAAACGGATGAATATCCTGTAGCCGGAACTTCTCCCTTTTCACCGATAAGAATTGCCCGTTCAGCGAAGCGGGGATATGCCACCCTTTGCGCTACCCTAACTTTATACAGCCGATCTAAAACAGTTTAGTCAGTCTCTTCTCATTTGCTGGTTGGTTATGGTTTCAGGGGCTGTATTTCCATGCGGCCCCTGTTTTTTTATATGAAAGTCCTTTACACCATACTATTTTTCCTGGACGCCCTGCTGCTGGTATGGCTGGCTTTCTTTTTCCTGAAAGAACTGGACAAAAGAGAATCCTGGTTCCAGCTTCTGCTACTGGTCTCCGCAATCATCGCCTGTATTTCCGGCCTGGTTATCCTGCTGGGCTTTTATTTCAAAACCGGCAGCAGCAGCCCCCGGCGGCAAATTCACTAAATTCGGGGCCAGCCTATGACTTCGAGCCGTCTTATCTATTCGATCTTTTCGGGATTCATCGCCGGCATCCTGGTGCTGATCTATATCCAGTACAATTCCGCGAAAAGCATTAATAACCTGGTCAGCGGCAACGAACAACTGCTGAATGAAATCCAGGTCAGCCGGGAGCTGAAAGAACTGGAAAAAGACCTGCTTACCGCAGAAAGCAAGATCCGCGGAACCGTTGCGTCCCGTGATACTTCGCACATACTGGGGCTGGATGCGCAGATCAGCCGGATTGAGAACGGCCTGGTAAAACTGCAACAGGTTACCGATGATGACAGTTCTATCCTCTACGTGGACAAACTGGATGAACTGGTCCGGGAAAAAATCCGCTATAACCAGGAGATGCTGGATGCATTTTTCAAACCGGGCAGGCCTTCCGCTGCCAGTCTCTTTGCGGCCAATACCGGGAAATCACTGACCGATTCTATCATCACGGCGATTAACAAGGTGGACAGCATCCGGAAAATCGTACTGGAAAAAGCCACCCGCTCTGCGGATATCAGCGGTAAAAAAGCCCTGCGGCTCAGCACCATCCTGATTACCCTGGTATTGCTTACCGCGCTGGGTATATTCTGGTATATTATCCATATTATCCGAAAACAGATCCGGCTGATTAATGAATTAAATCTTTCCGAAAAAAAGATCAGGGAAACAGCCGCTATCAAAGAAAAATTCATGGCCAATATGAGCCATGAAATACGCACCCCGATGAATGCCATCCTGGGATTTACCCGTTTGCTGGAACTCCGGGAACTGGACCCGGCGTCAAAAGAATATGTGGAAACCATCCGGCAATCGGGTGAAAACCTGCTCACCATTATTAATGATATCCTGGACCTGTCCAAAATTGAAGCCGGTATGCTGCGGATTGAAAAAGTTCCGTTCAGTATCCGGGATATGGTGCATTCTGCCGGGCTGCTCTTCCGGGACAAAGCCCGTGAAAAAGGAGTTGCCCTGGAAGCCTCCGTGGAAGAAGGGGTTCCGGATAAACTGGAAGGCGATCCTGTGCGGCTGATGCAGATACTGGTCAACCTGGTGAGCAATGCAGTTAAATTCACCAGCACGGGGTATATCCGGATTCATGTAAAAAATGAAGGCGGCGATCCTTCCCTTTTGCTGGCCGGGATTACGGTAAGCGATACCGGCATTGGCATTTCACCTGATAAAAAGGATAAAATATTTGACCGCTTCCTGCAGGCCGATGATACCGTAAACCGGAGGTACGGGGGGACGGGTCTTGGATTATCCATCGTGAAAGAACTGGTACTTGCGCAAAACGGGCAGATTGACGTACAAAGTACACCAGGTGAGGGAACCCGTTTTCACTTATCAATCCCCTACCGGATACTACCAGAAACAGGCAACACGGTGCTTAAAATCCAGGCGGCCGCAGTTCAAAACAGGAGCGACACGGTGCCGGTACATATACTGGTGGCAGAAGACAATGAGATCAACCAGCGGTTACTGAAACACCTGCTGGAAAGATGGGAATACCGGTTTACGATTGTATCCAATGGTAAAGAACTGCTCAATTTATTGCAGTCGCAGTCTTTTGACCTGGTACTGATGGATATCCAGATGCCGGAGTTAGATGGATATGCCGCCACCCGGGTGATCCGGGAAGAACTGAAACTGGAACTGCCGGTGATTGCCATGACCGCTCATGCCATGACCGGTGAAAAAGAAAAATGCCTGAAGCAGGGCATGAATGATTATATCTCAAAACCCCTGCGGGAAGAAGAGCTGTACCGGATCTTACAACATTATAGCTCTCCCCGCAACAGGATGGATGCAACGCCCCCCGGGACCAGCCCTGTTTACTGCCATATAGACCTGCATTACCTGAAAGAGCTCAGCGGCGGCAGTATTTCTTTTGAAAAAACGGTAACCGGGCAGTTCCTGGAATCCCTGCCGGGAGAAACCGCCGCCATGGAAAGATCCTTACAGGAAAAAGATTTTGCCACCCTGCGTAAACAGGTACATAACCTGCGCACAAGCATTTCCGTTATGGGTTTACTGGAGCCGCTGCGCCCGGTGCTGGACAGCATTGAATACGAAAACCTGTCCCCGGCAGAAACTGAACAACAGTTGTCTGCACTCATTACCTGTTGCCGGTTGGCATTGCAGGAAGCCAGCCAGTATTATAACCAGCTCTGACAGGGTACAACCGGGATACGGATTCTTCCAATTCACCAAAAATGCGAACCGGCTTTATTTTTATGACTGATTTTTCTGCAAAGAAATCCATAAATAAGACCGGCAAAGCAAACAGGCCCTGATCCGGAACAGTGTTAAGAAGCCCTTCGTGTATTGCGGGGCTGTAAAAACTGCCGGACCTGCCGGCTTTATGCTGGCAGCAGTAGCTGAAATCCTCTTTTACCGACTGATTATGCCCAACCGGCTAAACCCGGTCCGGTACCCCGTATTCCGGTAATAGTTTTACTGCCCGGCAGCCGTATGCGAACCCGGCCCTGAACTTTCCGCCAAACCGAAATAAATAAAATGAGTACTGCGCCCCAGATATTCCAGGCCCGCACCCAATGGCGCTGGAAAACATTTAAATGGATCAGCCGGTTATTACTGGCTGTATTGCTGTTTATGATACCGGCAGCCATTATCACTTTTGTTAACGGCAAAAAACCCGACCTGCCGGAACTGGGAAATAACAACAGCCCGCACCCGGTAGCCAATCCGGCCATCCCCGCAGGACTGAACAAGGCCGATCTTAAAAAATACAAAGGCTTCGAAGCTTACCTGCATGCCAGGCAACAGAATGAACAACTGCGGCTCGGGCATACATACCCCGCCGGCAATGAAGTACGTGCTGCTTTCTATGTTGACTGGGACCCGCAATCTTTTTACTCCCTCCGGAAAAACATTGACAAGCTGAATATGGTGCTGCCGGAATGGTTCTTTATTGACCCGGTATCCGATACCCTGGTGCCCAAAATTGATTTCGATGCGCTGGCACTGATGAAACAGAGCCGGGTAAAAATTGTACCCCTGATCAACAATATCAACGAAAACAAAGGGGCCGGGGAATTTGACGGGGAAATGCTGCACCACATTCTCCACAATAAGGATAAAAAGGAACGGCTGATCAATGATATTATCAAATACATCCGTCAGTACCAGTTGCAGGGAATCAATATTGATTTTGAAGAACTGAAGGAAAAAGGGGATGAACCCCTCGTGGCCTTCCAGCAGGAACTCTGGCAACGGCTGCACCCGGCGGGATTGCTGGTCACACAGGATATCATGCCTGAGAATGAAGATTTCAA
>JBBIGW010000170.1:0-6860 GCA_037447355.1 Bacteroidia bacterium
CCTGCCTTCCCCTCTCAGTATTCTTCTTTCAGAAATACCGGTCCGGGTACGGATCCATTCGTCGTTCGTGTCCACCATTTTTTCCAGGTCAAAATTGGTAAGCCGGTCTTCCGGAACATAGCCGCCAACAGCAGTGATGGCTGCAGTGATTTTTTTACTCATGCCGATTGGGTTTGAACAAAAATTGGGCAAATTTACGGGATATTAATTTAGTTGTTAGTTGTCAGGTGTCAGGTGTCAGGTGTCGGGTGTCAGGTGTCGGGTGTGGGATGTCAGCGTTGGGGGCGTGGAATTGGGCATTGGATATTCTTTGGCACCTGGGATTTGTAGATTATTTGCCTGCCTGCCGGCCCGCTTCGCCGCGAGGCGAGTAGGCGGGGTTCCTGGCATCTTGGATCCTGGGATTTTTCCTTAAGTATTTCGCTATTTTCGCAACCATGATAGCATACCTGAAAGGTGATTTTGTACACAAGACCCCGGCAGTAGTACAAGTGGAAGTAAACGGGCTGGGGTACGAGGTACAGATCAGCCTGAATACCTATTCCAGGATCAGTCAGCTTGACAGGGGGATACTGCACACCTGCCTCCTGATCCGTGAAGATGCCCACCTGCTCTACGGCTTTTTTGACCTGGCTGAAAAGGAGATGTTCCAGCAGCTGATCGGGATATCCGGGATCGGGGCTTCCACGGCCCGTGTTATGTTATCGTACATGAAACCGGAGGAACTGGCCAAAGCCATTGTGGGGGGGGATACCCGCACCCTGGAAGGGATCAAAGGAATCGGGAAAAAGACTGCCGAACGGATGGTATTGGAACTCAGGGATAAATTGGCCAAACAAACGCTGGGATCAAATATTTCTCCGCTGAAAAACAATACTTTGCATCAGGATGCGTTAAATGCTTTAACTGCCCTGGGCATTAACAGGCAGGCCGCCGGCCAGGCCCTTGAAAAGACCCTTGCAGCCAATCCAAATCTATCCGTTGAGGAACTGATAAAAATGGCACTTCGTACCCTCTGAGCCAAATTTCTGAAAACTAATTGACGAGAAACATTGAACCTTAGAACTGCTCATATCTTCCGTACACTGGGTATTATCGCCCTGGTGTTTTCGTTTGTTCTTCCGGCAAAAGCCGGTGGTTTTATTCCGGATGGCACCGGCCTCCCCTTCTTGCCTGCGGACACCGGCCGTTACCCCTTATTGCAGGATCGCCACGGAGATCCTTATTCCAATCCCAACCGGAATACTTTCGATCTGCGGGATACTTCCTTTATCAAAAGAACCATTGAATACGATCCCAAAACAAAGCAGTATTATGTCATTGAAAAAATAGGGAATCATTATTACCGGACCCCGGCTTCTTTCAGCATGGAAGAGTTTCTGCGTTTGCAGGGAAAGAAAGATGAGGAAGATTATTTCAAAAAAAGAGCCTCCCTACTGGCCAATATGAACCGGAGATTGGCCCGGCCTAAATTTAAAGTGTCCAATGACTGGTTCAACCGGATCATGGGAGTAGGACCGGATGGCAAGGTTAAGATCGATATCAAACCCTCGGGCTATGTGGACTTTCTTGCAGGATACCAGGGACAGAATATAAAGAACCCGACTTTGCCGGAAAGGGCCAGGAAGAATGGTGGGTTTGATTTTAATATGAATTCCGCCCTGCAGATGGATGCACAGATCGGGGAAAAACTGAAACTGCCGATCAACTACAATACACTGGCTAATTTCAATTTTGAGAACCAGCTGAAACTGGATTTCAAAGGCAAGGATGATGATATCGTGAAATTATTCCAGGCCGGGAATACCAATTTTGCTTCCAAGGGAACCCTGATCCCCGGCGCGCAATCCCTTTTCGGGGTTAAAGCACAATTACAGTTTGGGAAATTATTTGTGACCACGGTACTGGCTAACCAGCAATCGCAGCGGCAAACCATGGGACTCCAGGGCGGTACATCGGCGCAGCGTTTCGCGGTGAAAGCCGATGAATACGATGAGAACCGGCACTTCCTCCTGGCACATTATTTCCGTAACAATTACAATACGGCCATGAAACAACTGCCGATTGTCAATTCCAAAGTGCAGGTATTACGGGTGGAAGTATGGGTGACCAACCGCAACGGCAGCACGACCGATACCCGTGATGTGGTCGCTTTCATGGATCTCGGTGAACGCAATCCATACCGGGCGCCGCTGCTCACGGGCAGCGGGGACAACCTGCCCCGCAATGACGCGAACAACCTGTATGCCGACCTGCGGAACAACCCCAGCTTCCGCAATTCCTCCTTAGTGCAGAACGCACTTACCAGTTACGGGTTGCTGCCGGTGCAGGATTTTGAAAAAACATTTGCGCGCAAACTGCAGCCTTCTGATTATTATTTTAACCCGCAGATCGGGTTTTTGTCGTTGAACCAACCCCTGCAGCCGGATGAAGTGCTGGGGGTTGCCTTCCAGTACACCTACAATGGCCGGGTATTCCAGGTAGGGGAGTTTTCCCAGGATGTACCGCCGGATACCACCGGTAATACACAGCGGATCCTTTTCCTGAAATTATTAAAAGCAACATCCCAGCGTACCAATCTTCCGATCTGGGACCTGATGATGAAGAACGTGTACTCGGTAGGGTTCGGGCAACTGGAAAGGCAGGACTTCGCCCTGGACATGCTGTATGAAGAGCCCAGTTTCGGAGAGAAAAGATATTTACCGCCCGCCGATGTGTCGGATCCGTATAAGGGCGCACCGATCATTTCATTAGTGAACCTGGACCGGCTCAATAACCAGAATGACCCGCAGCCGGATGGGGTGTTCGACTTTATCGAAGGCTATACAGTCATCTCTTCCCAGAGCCGGATCATATTCCCGGTGCTGGAGCCCTTTGGGCATGACCTGGATTATCTCTATGCCACGCAGGCCTTGCGGGACAAATACCTGTATTATCCTTTGTATGATACGATCCGGGCCATTGCACAAACCTATGCGAACCTGAACCGGTTCAGGATCACCGGTAAATCCAAGACCTCAGGTTATGGAGGTGCCGGCGGTGGCAGCGAATACCAGTTAGGCTATAATATTCCGCGCGGATCCGTCACCGTTACAGCCGGCGGCCAGGTACTGGTGGAAAATGTGGACTACGAGATCAATTACGACCTGGGTACATTGCGGGTGGTGAACCAGGCCATCGTGAACGCGGGGATACCGGTCAATATCAATTATGAGAATAACCAGGCTTTTGGTTTCCAGCAGAAGAATTTCCTCGGATTGCGGCTGGATTACCTCGCCAATAAAAAATTATCACTCGGGGCTACCATTGTGCGGCTGGGTGAGCGGCCTTTCTTTATTAAACAATCCTACGGCGAAGACCCGATCCGCAATACCATGTACGGGTTTGACCTGGATTACCGGAACAATCTTCCCCGGCTGACCAAATTCCTGGATAAACTGCCTTTCTATTCCACCAAAGCCATGTCATCCGTGACAGCTTATGCAGAGGCAGCTGTATTGCAACCCGGTCATGCCAAACAGATCAACAGCACCAACTCGCAAGGGCAGGTGGACAAGAGCGGCCAGATATATATTGATGACTTTGAAGGCGCCCAAGCCGGTATCGACCTGCGTTTCCCGCTGATCAGCTGGACTATGGCTTCTATTCCGCAGGGCAATGGTTTATTCCCGGAAGCGGGGCTGAACAATGATCTTCGCAGCGGGTACAACCGGGGCAAACTGGCCTGGTATAATATTGAACCCGTCCTGCAGGAAAGAAGAAACTCCAATAATCCGCTGGCCGGTGACCTGGATGAATTATCCCGCCCGGAAACCCGGCAGGTACTGCAAAAAGAAATTTTTCCCCGCCGGAGCACCCAATTTGGCGAAGGATTGCTGACCACTTTTGATATTGCTTTTTACCCGAAAGACAAGGGTCCGTATAATTTTGAAGCAGACCAGAACCGGGTCGGGGCAGACGGCCGTTTAAAAAATCCCAAGCAGGCCTGGGGTGGCCTGATGCGGAATATCGACCAGACCGATTTCGAGACCGGGAATATTGAATACATCCAATTCTGGTTACAGGATCCTTTTATCATGAATTCGTCCAATCCCAACGGGGGCCAGTTGTATTTTAACCTCGGTAACATTTCGGAGGATGTATTGCGGGATGGGAAACGCCAGTATGAAAACGGTTTGCCGACTCCTACGAACAATGCCAGGGTGGATGAGAGTTCTGTTTGGGGCAGGGTCCCGGCCATACCGCTGCAGGTGACCAATGCGTTCAGCAATACGCCGTCCGACCGTGCCTTGCAGGATGTTGGATTCGACGGGTTGCAGGATACCGCTGAGCAGCGCCAGTTCCGGCCCTACCTGGATAATCTCGCCGCGGCCTATGGAACCGGTTCCCCGGCCTACCAGCAGGCAGAGGCCGACCCTTCCGGGGATAATTTCAAGGCTTACCGGGATGCGTCTTTTGACCGCCAGCCGGTTGCGGGTATCCTGCAACGTTATAAAAATATCAATAACCCCCACGGTAACTCACCGGTGGCGGAAAATAATACCCAGTTTGTCAATGCCTTTACCCAGTATCCCGACGCGGAAGAACTGAACCGCGATAATACCATGAATGAAGTGGAAGAATACTTCCAGTATAAAGTGGATATTAAACCCGGTATGCTGCAGGGATCCAATTTTATTACCGACGTCAGGGAAACAGAAGTTAAGCTTGCCAATGGCCAGTCCCGGAATGAGAAATGGTACCTGTTCCGCATTCCCGTGGAGCAATACCAGCAGAAGGTGGGGAATATCCCTGATTTCAAATCCATCCGTTTCATCCGGATGTTTGTGACCGGCTTTGATGATTCCGTGGTGATGCGTTTTGGAAAACTCGAACTGATCCGCAACCAGTGGAGAAAGTACAGGAATACCATTGATTCCACCGGTAACTATACCCCGCTGCCGTCACCGGATTATACCAAAGTGAATGTGCTGGCGGTGAATATCGAGGAGAATGACCAGCGGGATCCCATTGTTTACCGCATCCCGCCGGGTATTGAACGGCAGCAGCAGCTCAGTAATAATAATGTAGCCCTGTACATGAATGAGCAATCGATCAGCATGCAGGTTTGCGGACTCCCGCAGCATGAGGCCCGGGGTGTTTTCAAAACCATGAACCTGGATATGCGCCAGTACCGGAAACTGTCGATGTTCATCCACGCAGAATCCGTTAAAAATGCCTTCCCGGTTAATGACGGTGACCTGAATGCGGTGGTACGGATCGGGAATGATTTCTCCGGAAACTATTATGAAGTAAGGATCCCGTTAAAGATTACCCGGTTTGGGGAGACGGACAGCGCCAAGATATGGCCGTCTGAGAATTACCTGGATTTCGCGCTGGATGCGCTTACCGATCTGAAAACGAAAAGGAATAAGCTGAATATTTCACCAGCGACCCGTTATAAAGAAACCCTGCCCGATGGCAGGTCCTATGCCATCCTGGGAAATCCGAACCTGGGTGAAGTCAGGGGCGTCCTGCTGGGTGTGGAAAATACAAAACAGGAAACCATCTGCACGGAGGTCTGGTTTAATGAACTCCGTTTACAGCAGCTGGATGAGAAAGGAGGCTTTGCCGCACTGGCCAGGGCTGATTTCAAACTCGCCGACCTCGGTACATTCTCCTTGTCGGGTACAGCCAAATCCCGGGGCTTTGGTACGCTGGAACAACGGGTAAATGAGAGAAGCCGCGAAGATGTGTACACCATCGATGCTTCTGCCACGCTTGAAGCGGGTAAATTATTCCCGAAGAAACTGGGATTGCAGATACCGGTTTATGGCAGCATTACCCGCCGGACCAGTACCCCGGAATATGACCCGTATGACCTGGACCTGAAACTCCGGGAGAAAATCAAAGCGGCGGATGCGGATAAAAGGGATTCGATCAAGAATGATGCGCAGGATGTGACCACGATCAAGACGATCACGTTTACCAATGTACGTAAACTGAAAACGGACGGGAAGCGGCCCAAACCCTGGAGCGTCACCAATTTTGATTTTAATTATTCCTATATCCAGACCCTTAGTCACAACCCGCTGATCGAAAATGATGAGTTGCGGCGGACCCGGGGGGCGATCGGGTACACGTATGCGCCGCAGAACAGGACGGTTGAACCTTTCCGGAAACTGATCAAATCCAAATCACCCTGGTTTGCGCTGATCAGGGACTTTAATTTTAATTATGCCCCTTCCCAGTTGTCATTCCGGGCCGATGTGTTCAGGCAGTTTGGGGCGATCCGGCCGAGAAATGTAGGAGGTGGCCCGTACCAGATCCCCGAGACCTACAATAAATATTTCACCTTCGACCGGTATTATATCCTGCAATGGAACCTGACCCGCTCCCTGTCGCTGGATTTTTCTGCAACCAATAATGCAAGGGTGGATGAACCGCTGGGACGGATCAATACGAAAACGAAGAAAGATTCGGTACGCAGCAACCTGTTCAAAGGCGGACGAAATACCAATTACGGTCAGGAGCTTACCCTGAACTATAATGTTCCGACCAATAAGATACCCCTGCTGGACTGGACCACACTGCGGGCCAGCTATAATGCCAAATACAACTGGCTGGCGGCTTCCTTACTCGCCAGGAACCTGGGGAATACATTGTCCAATACACAGACAAGATCGCTCAACGGGGAAATGAAATTTGAGGAATTGTATAATAAATGGCGTTTTCTGCGGGCCGTCGGCTCAGACAATGGCGGCAACCGTGCCCCCGGTGGCGGCAAGAACCAGAAGGGCGGGAAAAGCGGCGACAATAAGAGCGGGGACAATAAGAGTGGCGGTAAGAATGAGGAGAAGAGCGGGAATACCGGCACGGAT
>JBBIGW010000171.1:0-6853 GCA_037447355.1 Bacteroidia bacterium
AAAACCGCAGAGGGCGCAGAGAGCGCAGAGAAATACAGCGTCGTCCTGCTTTGTGTCTCGCAGCTCGTAGCTCATACCTCGCAGCTTTCCCAAAAAAACCGGAGGCGCAGAGGGCGCAGAGAAATACAGCGTCGTCCTGCTTTGTGTCTCGCAGCTCGTAGCTCATGCCTCGCAGCTCGTAGCTCACAGCTCGCAGCTTTCCCAAAGGCCGCAGAGCCCCCCTCACCCTAAAATATTTCCGCCGGTCAATTAGGGGTATCGGTCCCCCTGGATGTTATACCTTAAATGAGTTTTGGGCGTAGCTTTACAAATAGCACCGGCACACGGACCCTTTAGCATGGAATTGCAGGATCACTCTATCACAGCCCTGCTTGCCGCCAGGGATGAAGCGGCTTTCGAACAGGTTTTTAAACAGTACTATAAAACCCTGCATGCCTATGCCTGCACGATCCTGAACGATGAAGCCGAGGCGGAGGAACGGGTGCAACAGGTCTTTTTCAAGGTATGGGAGCGGGCGGAGAACCTCTCCTTCCAGGGCTCCGTGGCCGCCTATCTTTATCGCGCGGTACATAATGAATGCCTGAATTTCCTGAAACATGAAAATGTAAAATCAGCGCACCGCCTGTACGTGGTCCACCGGATGAAAAATGAATCTCATACCGATAAAACCATGGATAAAGAACTGGAACAACAATTCCGGGAAGCCATGAATGAACTCCCGGAACAATGCCGCACCGTCTTTCAGCTGAGCCGCTTTGAAGAACTGAAATATAAAGAGATCGCGGACCGGCTGGATATTTCCGTTAAAACTGTGGAAAACCATATGGGCAAGGCACTCAAACTGCTGCGCCTGAAACTGGTTGACTTCTTATTCTTCGTATTCATATTTTTAAACTTTTAACACTGGAAACACCTGCCAACCATATTAGCGATGAGATGCTGGTCAGCTACCTGCTGGGCGAACTGCCCCCGGAAGAAAGCACAAGGGTGGAGCAGTGGCTGAATGAAGACGAGGCCAACTTCACTTACTTCAACCAGTTCAAAACAATCTGGGAAAAAAGCCGGGAACTGGCCGCCTCGTCCACCATTGATGAAAACAAGGCCTGGATCAGTTTTAAAGAACGTATTCATAACGGCGGCGGCAGGCCTGCGCCGGTTTTACCCCTGGTTAAACGATTCTATTTTAAAGCCATGGCCGCGGCCGCTATCCTGATCATCGCGGCCGGACTGTTCTGGTGGAACCAGCCCGCGGCAGAAAAAACTTTGTCCTCCGGAATGGCCGTGGTCAATGAAAAACTTGCCGATGGTTCCGAAATCACCCTGAACAAACAATCCTCCCTGCATTACCCGGCAGTTTTTAAGGGAAAGACCCGGTCAGTGGAATTAAAAGGAGAAGCTTTCTTCAGGATCAGTCCGGACAAAACCAGGCCCTTTATTATTGATGTGAAGGATGTACAGGTGACGGTGGTCGGAACTTCTTTCAATGTCCGGGAAGACAGCAGCTTTGTGGAAGTGCTGGTGGAAACCGGTATCGTGAAAGTGAGCCGGGACGGACTGGAAGTGACCCTGCTGGCCGGGGAAAAGATAAAAATGCCTTTTGCCGGTAACCTGCCCGGAAAAGAATCCGTTAAAGACAAACTATATAATTATTACCGCACCAGGGAATTTGTCTGTGATGACACCCCCCTCTGGAAACTGGTACAGGTGCTGAACGAAGCTTATAAAACCAATATACAGTTTGGTAAGGATGAACTAAAAGAGCTGCGGATGAATACCAGCTTCAACAATGAATCCCTTGACCAGGTACTGGATGTCATCCACCTTACTTTTAATATCACGGTCCGCAGGGAAAACGGCCGGATCATTTTAGAATAAACAGTCATGAAAGGAAGAAAGGGAATATTATTACTGCTGGTATTGCTATGCACGGTTTACAGTGGTTTTGGACAATCTGTACTCAACCGCTCCGTTACACTCGAGGTAAACCGCCAGCGGCTCGACCAGGTGCTGGAGATCATCAGCAATAAAGCCGATTGCTATTTCTCCTATAGTTCGGCTGTTGTGAAGAAAGACAGCCTCGTGAGCCTCAGCGTACGCAATAAAACAATTAATGAGGTCCTCGGTCTCCTGTTTAATGCCAGTTTTGAATTCCGCGAAAGCGGTTCCTATATCATCATCCGCAAAGCGCCGATCCGGATGACGATGATCACGAAAAAAGCGGAACTGGAAGATAAAATTTATATGGTCAGCGGCTATGTGTACGACGAGCAGTCCGATGCCGCGATCCCCGATGCCAGTGTGTATGAAAAGAAACTGCTGGCTTCGGCCCTTACGGATCAGGCCGGTTTCTTTAAACTCAAACTGAAAAACAGCAAGGCTTCCACCGCCACGCTTACCGTGAGCAAGGAGTTTTATGAGGATACTTCCATCGTGATACAGCCCGGGCGCAGCCAGGAACTGAGCATCACGCTGATGCCGCTGCAGCAGGACTTTGACCGGGTAACCATCAGCCCGGAAGATTATTTAACGCCTGATTCTGTAAAGACGGATCATCAACCGGACAGTACCGGCAAAAAGCCATTGATCTCCTTAGCTGATTCAGCCAAAGTGGAACGGACCGGTATGGGCCGCTTCCTGCTTTCGACGAAGCAGAAAATGCAGACGCTCAATCTCAAAAAGTTTTTCACCACCCGGCCCTTCCAGGTTTCGCTGGTACCCGGACTCGGTTCGCACGGACAGATGAGCGGGCAGGTGATCAATAAGTTTTCATTAAATGTAATCGGTGGCTATACCGCGGGTACCCATGGAATCGAGATCGGCGGGGTATTTAATATTGATAAAAAAGAAGTACAGTATTTCCAGGCTGCCGGTGTATTCAACGTTGTAGGTGGTGTGACCCGCGGGGTACAGATCGCCGGGGTGAATAATACAGTATTGAATAAAGCAGCTGCCTTCCAGGCCGCCGGGGTGAATAATATAGTCAGGGGCCATTTCTCCGGTTTCCAGGTGGCCGGTGTCTATAATCATGTAACGGATAGTGTGAAGGGCGGGCAGGCCGCCGGTGTCGTCAATTTTGCAAAAAATAAAGTCACGGGTGTACAGGTGGCCGGCGTGATCAATTTCAGCAACCGGGAAATGAACGGGGTGCAGATCGCGGGGGTGATTAACTATGCCAGGAAATTAAAAGGGGTACAGTTCGGGCTGATCAATATCGCCGATACCTCGGATGGGTACAGCATCGGCCTGATCAATATCGTGCTCAAGGGGTATCATAAGCTTAGCCTGTTCACCAATGAACTTACCGAATTCAACCTTGCCATGAAAACCGGTAATTCAAAATGTTACAGCATCCTGCAGGTGGGGGCGAGTCCGCGGGATAGTAACAAATTGTATTCCTTTGGCTATGGACTGGGCTGTGAAATAAAGTTAAATAAAGCCCGTACCCTCAGTATCAATCCTGAAATCACCGCTGATCATCTCTACCGCGGTGGCTGGGAATATTTAAACCTGCAGAATAAATTTCAGCTGAACCTCCACGTTAAACTCAATAAATATATTTCTTTCCACGCCGGTCCTTCCTATTCATTGTTTATTTCGGATCAGCATGCGGCTGTGGCGGGTTATCGCTTTGCCTTACCGGCCGCGGGGTATAAAGTCCATTCATACAGCAACCGGGTCAGTGGCTGGTTTGGCTGGACTGCCGGCATTAATTTTTTCTGATTTTTACAAATCATAAATAGGGGTGGAAGCTCCGATGATTGTTATCCCGGTATAACCATCGAAGTATAGCCATGAAGATGAAAAATCTTATCCCGCTGCTTTTTGTTTTGTTAATTTCTTTAACAACCGCGGCCCAGTACAAGGGACAGCTGCGCGGCATCGCCGTTGAACAATTATTACAGCAACCGCTCCCGGGGGCCACTGTTACGCTTTCCCCGCTTAAGCGCTCCGTGGTCACCGGCCCTGAAGGGCTGTTCCGTTTTACTGATATCCCTGTTGGCACGTATTCCGTTACGATCAGTTATGCCGGTTTCAGGGAAGTGTTGCTGGAAAATATCCAGGTCAATTCCGGTAAAGAAACCGTACTGACCATTTCCATGGAAGCGGTGATCAAAGCCGGGACAGAAGTAGTGCTGCAGGTAAACAGTAAAAAGAATAAACCGCTGAATGAGATGAACGCGGTCAGCGCCCGCGCCTTTACCGTGGAGGAAACACAGAAATACGCCGCTGCGGTGAATGATCCCCTGCGGATGGCCGTGGCTTTTCCCGGTGTGATGGCCGGTGATGATGGCAATAACACGATCATCATACGAGGCAATTCGCCTGCCGGATTATTATGGCGCATGGAGGGACTGGATATTCCAAACCCCAATCACTTCGCCCTGCCCGGCAATAGCGGGGGTGGCATCTCCATCCTCAGTGCACAGGTATTATCCAATTCTGATTTTGTCACGGCCGCCTTTGCCGCTGAATATGGGAATGCCGTGAGCGGGGTCTTTGATCTTCATCTCCGCAAGGGCAACAATGAAAAAAGGGAATACAGTTTACAGGCCGGTGTGCTTGGTTTGAATGCCTCGTTTGAAGGACCCTTCTCCAAAAAATACAAAGGCGCTTATCTCGTCAATTACCGCTATTCCACGCTCAGCCTGCTGACCAAACTCGGTGTGATTGATAATAACGGGGTCACCAATTTCCAGGACCTCTCCTATAATATGTACCTGCCCGCGGGTCGTTCCGGCAACTTCAGCTTATTTGGCTTCAATGGCCGCAGCGACCAGGTCTATGATGCCGATAAGGATTCTTCCAAATGGGAGGATCGTTCCGATCGATATTCCTATGATTTCATTTCCCATACATCCATGAACGGAATGACCCATACCATCAAGGGTGATAAATGGAGCCTGAAGTCCGGTATCGGTTTGTCCGGCACCCGCACCGGTTTTAAAGAGCAGGTGTTCCAGGATGACCTGACCCTTATACCCACCTGGCTCGATAAATACAATACAAGGAAATGGGTGCTGAACTCCACTTTCAATTATAAGTTCAGTAACAAGTTATTGCTCCGTGCGGGACTGATCGGAACGCTGGTAAAGTACACCGTCAACCAGTCATTACCCGATCATGAAGGCGAGCCGCTCAAAGTACGGGTGAATACCAGTGGCAACAGTTCCTTGCAGCAGGTTTTTGCGCAGGCGCAGTATCGTCCTTCAGATAAATTTACCTTCCAGGCGGGTATGCATTACCTGCGGGTGGCGCATAACAAAAGTTCAGCAGCCGAACCCCGTGCTTCGGTCCGGTGGAATATCAACAAGCGCAGTGGCCTTGCTTTTGGTTATGGGCTGCATAGCCAGGCGCAGACCTGGGGATTGTATTTTGTCCGGCAGGAACTGCCTGATGGCTCCATTGTATTACCCAATAAAAAACTGGGACTTACCAGGGCCCGTCATTATGTATTGTCTTATAATTACCGGCTGGCTCCCAACCTGCAGGTCAAGGCTGAACTCTATTACCAGGATCTCTTCAATGTTCCCGTGTCTGTTTATGACAGCAGTACCCTGTCCGCCCTCAATATTGAATTCAACTACCTGAGTGATCCCATGATCAACAAGGGAAGGGGCAGCAACCGGGGACTGGAGATCTCCCTTGAGCGTTACCTGCAACATGATTTTTATCTCACCCTGACCAATTCGCTGTACCAGTCAAAGTACAAAGCACTGGATGGAATAGAACGCAATACCCGTTTTAATGGCAATTATATCAGCACCCTGATCGCCGGGAAGGATTTTGTGAATGAGCGGAAATCAAAAACCATCGGGTTGCATATCAAGACCATTTATGCCGGCGGCTTACGGAACACACCCATTGATGCAGCGGCTTCTTCGTTGGCCGGTTATGCCGTGTTTAAAGAGAAAGAGGCTTTTACCCTGAAGAACCCTGATTATTTCCGTGCCGATATCAGGGCCAGTATCAAGTGGAACAGGAGGCGGGTTACCAGCACGTTGTCCCTCGATATACAGAATATCAGTAACCGGCGGAATGTATTCGGCCAGGGGTGGGATAAGGACAAAAACAAGATCGTTACCCATTACCAGATGGGATTGCTGCCCATCCTGAATTATAAAATAGAGTTTTAACCGTAATCATCATTCAATCTGTCAGTCATGAAAAAAATCAGCTTATCCTTTATGTTAGTCGCCTTTTTAGCCTTATTCTCCTCCTGTGAAAAAGTAGTCGGTGAGGGCCCCGTGGTACAACAGGTTATTCCCGTCTCCGGTTTCTCCCGGATCTCTGTCGGCATACATGGCCGGATCAATTACAGTATCGGTCCCGTGTATAAAGTCGAAGTCGTTGCCCGGCAGAATATCATTGATGTGATGCAGTTCAACAAAGAAGGCGATGAACTGGTGATCAAATTCCAGGACTGTGTCCGGGTCAGATCACAGGAGGACATCATCGTCAATATCACGTCCCCTGTAGCCAAAGCCGTCAACCTCTGTGGTTCGGCCAGTTTCAACCTCACGGGCCCGCTTACCGGCACGAACCTCGGTCTCAAGGTCAGTGGTTCAGGTACTATTGAAGTCCGGCAGGCCACCCTCAGGGACAAGCTCTCCGGCACCGTCAGCGGCTCCGGTTCTATTACCGTCTATTCCGGTACCAGCATCAGCGAAACCCTGCATGTCAGTGGCAGCGGCAGTATCAACCTCACAGGTTTACAGGCTGATAAAGCAAATGCCGATATCAGCGGTTCCGGCAATATCAGGGTAAAAGTATCGCAGGCACTTGATGCGCATATCTCGGGAAGCGGATCCGTGTATTACCTGGGGAGCCCGGTGATTACGAGTCATGTATCGGG
>JBBIGW010000172.1:0-6684 GCA_037447355.1 Bacteroidia bacterium
GTTGCGGGTGGCCCCAAAGCCTTCTTTGTTCAAAATGGAAGCCACCACCTCGCTGTCTGCAAAGTTCATCTGGCATCCGTAGCTTTCTATGTAAAATCTTTTTTTATAACGATTCGGATCATTTTCGAAAGCTGCATATGCTTCCCCCTGCCGCTGCTCATCCTGTATTTTACCGGTCATTACTTCAGGCATTCAAACCAAATTTTGAACAGCAAATATACCCAAATCCTGTAAGATAATGACAGGTTGTCATAACTCTGTGATCGATTGAAAAACAGGGTATTGTCACAGGTATTGTTATAGTTTACCCTATTTTGGGCACTGGTATCCGGTATCTTTGCCGTCTAATCAGGCATGTTGAGAAGATTCCTTATATCGACTTTGTTTTTCTGTACAGCATTGGCGGCTTCCGCACAGGACAAAACAATATCCGGTATCCTGACCGGGAACCTGATGGACAGCCGGAATAAAGCGCTGGAGGGGGCTACGGTTCGTATAATATCTTTTACTGACACGGTGACCAAAAGAGCCGTGCTGACCGATAAGGCAGGTCAGTTTAGTTTTACCGGGCTCCCGTTTGGGTACTATAAATTATCATTCAGTTTTGTGGGCCTGCAACCCCTGGTGATTGACAGCATCCATTTCCGTATGGAGCGGTTTGATTTTAACCTGCCTGATATTGTGCTGAAGCCAAAATCGAATGAACTGATGGAAGAAGTGCTGATCTATGCCGAGAAACCGCTGATCCAGTCGAAGGATGGCAATATCACTTTCAATGCGGGTGAGTCGGCACTCGCGGCCGGAAGCAATGCCAGTGAATTGCTATCGCAGGTTCCGCTGGTAACCAAAGATCCCGATGGTAAGATCTCCGTACGGGGGAAGGAACCCCGGATATTGATCGATGACAAACCGGTTGAACTGAACCTTCAGCAATTGCAGGATCTGCTGGAATCATTGCCGGGAAGTTCCATTGAGAAAATAGAAGTAATGACCAACCCGCCGCCCCAATATGCAAATGAGCAGGGTGGGGTGATCAATATTGTTACCCGAAAAGGAAAAGTGGGCAAGAGCGGCCGGGTCGCTGTATCGGGTGGTACAAGGGGAGAGGCCTCCATGAACGGGAATTTTAATTACCGGAAACAAGGGCTGTCTTTCAGCATCAATGCCGGGATGGGTTATAACCGCTACCTGGGAAACGGGTATTCGGTACGGAATAATCTGTATGCTGATTCTTCCAATTTTTTTAATACGTCAAACGAGTACAGCAACAAGAGTCTCCGGCCCAATTTCAGGTTTACGTTGGATTATGATTTCAGCAAGCATCATCTCCTTAACCTGGTGCTGAATTATAACCAGAACAACTTTGATTACTACAATACCACGGAATACCGGAATATCAACCGCTTTGATGAGTTATGGAAACTGAGTGAAAGGGAAATACAAAGCACCGGATCGGGGTACAATCCCCATACCAGCCTGTCCTATACCTGGAAAGGTAAACCCGGTGAAACCCTCCGGATCATCAGCAGTTACCAGTTTTCGCGTAATGATAATAACCGCGATTTCTACCAGCAATTTTTTTATCCCGATCTCAGCCCCACCGGGGTGGATTCAATGCAGCGCCAGAACAATTTTACACGGGTAAATGGCCATACATTCCGGGTGAACTATGACAAAATGCTGGGCAATGAAAAAACCTTTATTTCGCTGGGAGGGTTGTACAACCGTACCAATAACCGGGTACTGACCGAGGCCAGTTATAGAAAGCAACCGGAAGGTACAATGGAAAAACTGGACCTGCTGAGCAATCATTTCCGGTTTCACCAGACCGTGAGTAACCTCCGGGCTTCCGTGAAGCAGGTGTTAGGCGAAAATTTCAGTTTCACTACAGGTGTCACGGCGGAGCAGACAGGTATCTGGTTTGAATTATTGAAAGAAAACCGGGAGGTGAAGAATGATTACCTGACCTGGTTGCCCTTTGCCAATATCAATAAGACCTGGAAGGAAAAACTGAGCCTGACCTTTGCCTACAGGCGGAGTATCCGGCGACCGGGCATCGGGGAACTGAACCCTACGATCGATTTTTCCGATCCGTATAATATCCGCTTCGGAAATGCGGAACTGGAAGCCTCCACGGCGCACAATTTTGATTTCATTATCGGGCGTACCCAAACAAAGTATTTTCTGAATCTTGGGTTCGGGTTTAACCGGGTGCAGGATATCTTCAGCCAGGTAAGAACCGTGCTGGAGGAAGGAAAGACCCAGGTCACCTGGGAAAACATCAGCGGCCGCCGGGAATACGAGGCCAGTAGCTGGAACGGTATCACGCTTTCCAAACAACTGCGGGTGAACCTCAGCGCCAGTTATACCTATACCCTGTACAGTGTCTTTGATAAAACGGCCCGTAAATTCAGGGACGGGGGATCTTTTACCTCCAATTTGAATTTCAATTTCAATCCCACCGAACTTTGGAGTTTCAACGGGGGATTCAACCTGAACCGGTTTGCTTCTCCCCAGGGCTATGCCCGGTGGAGTACCAGTATGAACCTGGGTATCCAGCGGAAGTTTCTTGATAAGCGGCTGATCATTACCGTGAATACGATTGATCCATTTGTCAACCAGCAGCGGAAGATATTTACCTATGGCACTCATTTTAACCTGGAAAGCTACAGTCTCACCCGCACAAAGAATTACCGGCTGACCCTGGCCTATCAATTTAATAACCAGCCGAAGAAAAAAGAGGTACTGTTGCCGGGAAAACTATCGGAAAAAAAATAACCCCGGAAAACCGGGGTCATCAGAGCGGAAGACCGGACTCGAACCGGCTACCTACAGCTTGGGATCCGCCGCGGCGGACTACCTGTTGAGCAAAAATTAACCCCGTTAAAAACGGGGTTAATGGAGCGGAAGACCGGACTCGAACCGGCTACCTACAGCTTGGGAAGCTGTCGCTCTACCAGGTGAGCTACTTCCGCATTTTATTTATTTCCAATCAATGAGCCGCAAATTTACAAAACTGGTCTGAAAAAAGAAATCCTTTTGGACAACCAGCTGTTTTTTACCGGTATGATCCAGTTATTTTCCAATTCCTCCTTTGTTTGCACCAGGTTATTAAAGTATAATGTTTCGTTGTTGATAAATCCGTTTTCCGCCGCATAGCTCAGTTGGGAAAGGGGGAGTAGTTCAACTTTGTCTTTCAGTACAAAAGCGAGGGTAGTCCGGTCAAACAGGCTGACCCCAAACCGTTGTTCAATTTCTTTAATAAAACGCACCGAACTGTCCGTACTGCAGCCACTGACCCCGGTAGCTGTTTCATCCGCCATCAGGATAATGAATTGGCCAAAGAAAAGGTAAGCGGCGCCTTTAATAGTGGCCCCGTGACTTTGCCAGCTGCCGGTGAATTCTTTCAGCCGTTCTTCTATTTCCAGGGATTCCCCCATAGAAAAAAGCCGGTTACTCTGGTACACCCAGACCCGGGAGGTTGAATGAAAATTACCGTCCAGCAGGTATTTATAATCCAGGTTCATGCCGCTAAATTACAACCAATTTATGGCTGATGGAAAAATTGACAAATAATCAGGAATGGCTTGCTCACTGGATCTATGACAGGGCGGAATGGAAACGTTTTAACCGGTGGAGCCAGTTTAAAAGAGGACTGGGTTATTATTTACTGTATTTATTGCATCCCGGAAGGAGTAAAGCCGGTGCGGAAATAAAGATCAGCAAGGGGGAAGTCTGCATAAAGGACGATCATCACAGCTTCAGTACCGGGGGAAACCCATTGATCAGGGCTGAAATCTTTGAGGCCGGCCCTATGTATATACTGGATATCTTTTATCATAAAGGGAAAGATACCAGAGTGGTCCGTATTCCAATACCCAGGGGGAAACTAAGAGAAGCGGTGAAAGTGGAACAAAGCCTGCAAGAGTCAGGTGTTGTTTAATCCTGCATACTGGCCGCTATCATCTCCGCGATGTCAAGCACTTCCACGCTGTCTTCTCTATCGGCCAGCTTTACACCGTCAGTCAGCATCGTATTACAGAACGGGCAGGCGGATGCAATCACAGCCGCACCTGTTGAAATGGCTTCCTGGCTGCGGTCTGCATTCACCCGGCTTGTTCCCTTTTCTTCTTCCTTGAACATCTGCGCCCCACCGGCCCCGCAACAAAGACCATTACTCCGGCAACGTTTCATTTCAGTCAGTTCAGCATCCAGTACTTCCAGCACTTTGCGGGGGGCTTCATAAATATCATTGGCCCGTCCCAGGTAACAACTGTCGTGGAAGGTGATTTTCTTTCCTTTGAAAATCCCGCCTTCCTTCAGCCTGATCTTTCCTTCATCAATCAGTTGCTGCAGGAAGCTGGTATGATGCACCACCTCGTATTCCCCGCCCAGGGCCGGGTATTCATTCTTCAGGGTATTAAAACAATGTGGACAGGCGGTCACAATTTTTTTTATACCATAATTATTCAGTAACTGGATATTCTGGTGGGCCATCAGCTGGAACATAAATTCATTACCAGCCCGGCGAACCGGGTCACCGGTACACATTTCTTCTTTACCAAGGATGGCATAATTGACGCCTGCCTTATTGAGTATAGTAGCAAAGGCTTTGGTGATCTTCTGCGCCCGCTGATCAAAACTGCCGGCACAACCCACCCAGAATAATACGTCAGGCTGCTGTCCGCTGGCAACTAATTCGGCAACTGTTCTGATTTTCATGAAAACCGGTCATTATTTCAAGGCAATAATACGGATAAATGAGACCTGTTCCGCTGACTTTTATCCGGGCCAGAACCGGTGTGGTACTTGTGAACAGGAAGAAGCCCTTACCGGGAAAAGAAAGCGCTTTCTCAAAACGACCGGTTTTGCGGCTAAATAGAATCTATATGATATATTTTGTCCAATTGTTAACGCCTGTCTTTATTTTTGCCGCAACTGATGAGAAAATTTTTGCAAAAGCTGGTTAACTGGGAGCTCTGGAATTTCTACGTACTTTATTTTCCGATCAGCCCGGTATGGTTCTGGTATTGCCTGCGCAGCGGGTCGGTATGGTATTTCAGTTCTTCGAACCCCACGATTACTTTCGGGGGCTTTGAGGGAGAGGGGAAAAAGGAAATGTATGACCAGTTGCCCCCTGAACTGGTGCCCCGGACTATCTATATTAAACATGACCTTCATTTTGATGAAGTAGAGCGGGCTGTACAGCAGGCGGGATTTACCTACCCGTTTATTGTAAAACCGGATGTGGGGATGAAGGGTATTTTATTCCGGAAGATCGAAAACGGGGAACAGCTCCGGAAATACCATGAGAAAATACCGGTGGAATATATTGTACAGGACCTGGTGGACCTGCCGGTGGAAGTGAGTGTATTCTATTACCGGCATCCGGCAACACAGAAAGGTACGGTCAGCGGGTTTATTCATAAAGAACTGTTGCATGTTACCGGCGACGGGCAATCCACCATTCGCCGGTTAGTGGAAACGCACCCGCGGGCCCGGTTCCGGATGGAGGAAATGGAACACCGGCACGGACACCGCTTTGACCGGGTGATACCGGAGGGAGAGATTTTTTATCTTTCTTACGCGGGTAACCATAACCGGGGCGCCCATTTTACCAACCTGCACAAGGAGATCAATGAAACCATGCACAGGGTATTTGATGAACTGAGTCACCAGACCCGGTTTTACTACGGCCGGTATGATATCAAGACCACGTCCATTGAGGACCTGAAACTGGGAAAGAATTTCCTGATCCTCGAATTCAATGGCTGCGGGGCCGAACCCAACCATATCTACGACTGCGGCATGAGTATCTGGAAAGCCTATGGCACCCTGTTACAACACTGGAAAGCCCTGTACCAGATCAGCAGGTTTAATCATAAGAACGGCACTGCTTATTGGCCCTTTAAAAAGGGAAGGGACTTTTTGAGAGAAGCAAAACGACATTTTAAAATGCTGGAAAAATACGATTAGGGAGTACCAAGAACCAAGAGCCGAAGAACCCTGCCTGCCGGACAGGCAGGCAAAGAAAATTCAAATTTTAAAATCCAAAGAAGATCCAATAACAAAACCCCAAACTTCCTCCCGGGGCATTTCCAGAGGTTGATGCTTTCCATTCATTCTAAGAGCCAAGAGCCGAAGAACCCAAGAACCAAAGAAAGTTCAAATCTCAAAATCCAAAGAAAGTCCAAATTTCAAAATCCAAAACCTCCTCACGGGGCATTTCGGGAGTTTGATGTTCCCAATCATTCTAAGAACCAGGAGCCGAAGAACCCAAGAACCGAAGAAAATCCAAATTTCAAATCCAAAGAAATTCCAATAATGAAATTCGAAAGGGCTTCTCCCGAAGCAATCTTTGAAATTTGAAACGTACCAGTTCCTGATTAACTAATAATGTCACCCTTTCAGGGTTCATTTCATGCTACCCAAACATGCTGCAATAATTTCAGCCCTCTTGCCTCGCTAAGCCAGGCGCAGCGGGTCGGGCTTTCTTTCCTGTCTGCTCCCCACTTCCTAATGCCTACTACCTACTACCTACTACCTAATGCCTACTACCTACTCACTGTTGTCCGGTAAAAGTTGCTGAATTTAAATAAAAAAGGAGGCCTAAGCCTCCAGTAGTTATTTTAGTGTTACCACACAACTATAATAACTATGGGTAAAGGTAATTTTTTTACCGGA
>JBBIGW010000173.1:0-6648 GCA_037447355.1 Bacteroidia bacterium
TTGACCTTAAGTCCGAAAACCAATCTCAGTTATCTCTAATGACCGGACTGCTCTATATTGACCCCGGAAGCGGCAGTTACCTGGTACAGGTACTGATCGGCGCGGTACTGGGCGTGGTAATGTTTTTCAGGAACATCAAACTTTATATTTTATCTTTTTTCAAACGGTCTCCCAAAAAGCAAAAGGATGAATGAAAGGAACCGGGCTTTACCTTCCTCATTCAGGGATCCTGCCGGCATTGTATTCCGACAGGATGGAATCGTTTACCGGCAGGTAAACCCGGCCGGGAAAGTAGCCTACGATTGTTTTATGCAAAGCGGGCTTTACCGGTTTCTTACGGAGAAGAAACTGCTCCTGTCCCATGAAGAAATGACAAGCGACCAGGCGGATCAGGAGGTGTACAAAATACTCCGGCCCGAACAACTGTCTTTTATCTCGTATTCCTGCGAGTGGTCTTTTTCCATGTTGCAGGATGCGGCTTTACTCACCCTGCGGGTCGCCAAAGCCGCCCTTGAACACGGTATGATCCTGAAAGATGCCAGCCCTTTTAATATCCAGTGGCATAAAGGAGCCCCGGTTTTTATCGATACATTATCCTTTGCTGTATATAAAGAAGGAAATCCCTGGATCGCCTACCGGCAATTCTGCGAGTGTTTCCTCTCTCCCCTGCTGCTCATGCACTATAAGAAAACATCCCTGCATGCGCTGCAACTGGCCTGGCCGGAGGGAATACCCCTGCAAATTACCCGTTCGCTATTGCCGGTTAAAAGCCGGTTTTCGGTGCTGACCTGGCTGCATATCCACCTGCATGCGAAAATGGCGGCCAGAAAACAAAACACGGATGAACGTGGTGCCCGCCTTCCAAAGAAAAAATTATTGAACCTGATTGACAGCCTGGAGACCCTGGTCCGTTCGCTCTCATTAAAAGACAGCGGTACCACCTGGGGCGACTACTATACAGAAGCCGCCCAGCGCGATGATTACCTGGAACAAAAACAACAGATCATCCGGGAATGGACGGGTCAACTGACCGGGTTAAAGACCGTGGTTGACTTTGGCGCGAATGAAGGCAGCTTTTCCCTGCCGCTTGCACAGCAGGGAATTGAAACCATTGCGGCGGATGCGGACCCCGTGGCCATTAATAAACTTTATAAAAAAATCAAAGCGGCGAAAGAGGAGCACCTGCTCCCGCTGATCATTGATTTCACGTATCCCACACCGTCATTCGGATTGGGAAACAGCGAACGGGAGTCTTTTTTCGGACGGGTTGGCCGGGTTGACCTCGGTTTATGCCTGGCATTGATTCATCATCTTTGTATTGGAAAGAATATACCGCTGAAACGGATCGCGGCTATTCTTTCCGCATCCTGCCGTCACCTGATCATCGAGTTCGTGCCGAAGAGTGATCCAAAAGTGAAAGAACTCCTGCTGAATAAGGAAGATATTTATACAAACTACACCGCTGAAGAATTTGTAAACCAATTCGGCGGCTGTTTTGTCATTGAGGCTTCCCGGCAAATCCCCGGTTCCGAAAGAACACTTTACCTGATGCGAAAAAAATGAAAAACCGTTTCCTCCATATCCTCCGCAACCAGCCTTTATTCCTGGCCTTGCTGCCGGTTTTTTTTGTAGGGCATGGTTACCTGGAAAACTACGGGCTGGTTCCGCCCGGGATCGCCCTGATCCTGCTGGGTACTTATTTAGCGGCCACCCTCGTACTGCTCCTCCTTGCCTGGGCCGGTTACCGGAATCTGAATAAAGCCGCCATGCTGGTTTTTTGTATGATGGCTTTTCATTTCTTTTTTGGCGCCGCACATGACCTGCTGAAAAAATTCTTCCCGGATTTATTCTTTACCCGGTACAGTTTTATACTTCCGTTTACCCTGCTGCTTTTTATACTGCTCCTTATCTTTTTAAAAAGAAAAAAACAACCTTTTACAAGGAGTGTTTATTTCATTAATGTACTCCTGTGCCTGCTGATCCTCTATGACACAGGCGGGTACCTGGTCAAAAAAACAGGTAATGGCACCCCGTTACACACTACCCGGCCGGGAGATTTCCACCCCTGCCCCGGCTGCAAACACCCGGATGTATTCCTGATTATTGCGGACGGATATCCCGGCTATACAATACTGAAAGACTATTTCAGGTACGACAACAGTTCCTTTGAAACAGGACTTAAGAAAAGAGGATTCCATATTATTGACAGCAGCCGCAGCAATTATAACCTTACCCCGTTCTCCATGGCTTCTATGCTGAACATGGATTACCTCCACGGCATTGAAGGAAAGTACAGCAATAAGGGTGATATGGCCCTGTGCTTTGAACTGATCAAAAAAAGCAGGGCAGCGGACTATTTCAGGGAAATGGGGTACGAGGTCGTAAATTATTCCATCTTCGACATGGAATTGCAGCCCTCCATGGCCATTGGTACTTTTTTACCCCGGAAAGCTGAACCCATTACAAACCAGACTTTTTTATCCCGGCTGGAAAATGAAGTGGGTTATCACCTCGCCACAACGTTTAAAATCAAATTCGTCCTGGAATACCTGAAAAACCATGACCTGAAGAACAATATAAAATTATCAGGAGCCCTCAGGAAAATAACAACCAAAAAAAATGAGGGACCGAGATTTGTTTACACCCACCTGATCCTGCCGCATTATCCGTATTATTTTGACAGTACGGGTGCGGAACGGGCTGCTGAACTACTGACCTATGCGAATGCAAGGGATACCGCGTCGTTTATCAGCTACCTCAAATATGTAAACCGTGAACTGACGGGGCTGGTGGATCATATCCGGACGTCCAACCCCACCCCACCCGTTATCATACTGATGAGTGATCACGGTTTCAGGGAATTCAACAACCCGTCATGGGATCCCCAGCAGTTCACCAACCTAAACAGTATTTATCTCCCCGATAGTAATTATACCGGTTTTTATAAGGGAATGACCAATGTGAACCAGTTCCGGGTCCTGTTCAATACCGAATTCGGGCAGCGGCTGCCCCTGCTCAGGGACTCAACGAGCTTTTTAACCGATTAAAGTTCTCTGAAAAGCAATCCTTATTTTTGCTACCATGTTCAACCCCCGGCGTATATTGGTACTGGCCCCGCATACAGATGACGGTGAACTGGGCTGCGGAGGTACGATTGCTAAATTCTGCGCAGAAGGAAGAGAAGTTTATTATGCGGCGTTTTGCCTTTGTTCAAAGACCCTGCCTCCCGGGGCGCCGGCGGATACACTGGAAAAGGAATGCCGCAAGGCTACGGCTCTCCTTGGAATCAGGCCGGATCATTTAATCCTGTTCAACTACGAGGTCCGGGAATTGCCGCAGTTCCGTCAGCAGATACTGGAAGAACTCCTGCAACTGAATAAAAAGATCAGCCCGGAGATGGTATTGTTGCCTGCCGTATCCGATGTACACCAGGATCACCAGGTGATCCACCAGGAAGGATTAAGGGCTTTCAAGAACACGACTTTCGCCGGTTATGAACTGCCCTGGAACAATTACAGTTTCCGCACGAATTTCTTTATTCGACTGGCGGCAGGTGAATTAGATAAGAAAACTGCCGCCCTGAAAGAATACCGGTCGCAGGCCAGCCGCAATTATATGCAGGAAGATTTTATCCGCTCCTTAGCCAAGGTAAGAGGAGTGCAATGTAACAGCGACTATGCGGAAGCGTTTGAAATTTACAAACTGATCAGCTGATCACCAGCCCGCACGGTCCCCGGATTTCCCCAACCCGAAATACCGGTTTAATGGCAGGTTCAGTCCCACCTGGTTAGCCGCTGAACCGGATTGATAATAAGACCGGGCATACCGCATCGTCAGTTTGCCCAGGAATACACTCAGGCCCGCCGAAAACCCGTTCAATCCATTTCCCGCAGTGCCCGGGTTCAGTTCCTTCCGGCGGAGAAAATTATACCCGGCCTGCACTTCCAGCTTTTCATGTACATGGATGGTGACGCCCAGTACCAGGTGATCGGTAATTTTCCCCAACGAAAATTTTGACGGGGTGTTCCGGTACCCGTTCTCATTGTTGAAAGCGGTATCATTATACTGCAGGTTGTACTGGTGAAGCCGCTGGGCAGTGACCGAGAAACTAAAGGGCGCCCGGGCCAGTCTTTTGGTAATTCCCGCCTGCAGGTCGAAGGGAAGTTCTTCCCTTTCGTTCCCGTATTTTTTTAACTGTACCCCCAGGTTTTTAACCATGAATGAAGCGGAAAATAATTTTGCAGTATCCCTGAACAAGACCGCCACATCGGTGGCGATGCCATTGGAACGATAGGCGCCATAATTGGAACTGATAAATTTCACCGTCGCCCCGTAGGTCCATTTCTCCAGGTAGGAACGGGAAGCGCCCAGTTGCATCACCCAATCCACCGGCCTGAACCGGCCCAGTATATTTCCCCCGGCATCCGTTTCCGTAGTGCTGCCGTAATTAAAAAAATTAAGGCCCCCTATAAAGTTTGTGTTCAGTTTGGGATGATGGTATCCCACAGAGAGATGAAACACTTTGATCCCCCCGTAAAAATCATTGAAGACCGCATCCGCCTGTCCATGCATAGCGGGCGTGAACAGGGCCGGGTTATTGAAGCCCATCCCGATATCCTGCGAGGGCTGCGAAATATTGACCCCGCCGAGCGCTGTTAATTGCGGTGTCTGGGAAAATCTTAAAAAATTAAATACAGAGCGGCCGCCGAGTACCTGGGCCTCACTGCCTGTACAAAAAAGAAAGAATCCTATCGTTAACCATTGTTTCACCGGTAACGAAAATAAGTCATATTAAAAGAAAATCCCCCTGTGACAAGGGGGGACTTCAATCCGCATAGCGTTTATCACTTATTTATTTACCAGGGCCAGTTCCAGCACCTGGTTCATAGTCTTTACATAATGGAATTTGATCCCTTTGATAAAGGCTGAATCGATCTCCTGTACATCTTTTTCATTCTGCCAGCACAAAATGATCTCTTTCAATCCCGCCCTTTTGGCCGCCAGCACTTTTTCCTTGATCCCGCCTACCGGTAATACCTGGCCGCGCAGGGTGATCTCCCCGGTCATCGCGAGGAAGGGCTTCACCCGCTTGCCGGTGATGGCCGATGCAATGGCCGTCATCATGGTCACCCCCGCACTGGGACCATCCTTGGGAACAGCGCCCTCGGGAACGTGGATATGAATATTTTTCTTTTCGAAAACTTTGGGATCCAGTTTGTATTTCTTTGCATTGCTCTGCAGATAGGTCAGCGCGGTGCTGGCACTTTCCTTCATCACATTGCCAAGGTTACCTGTAAGTTTCAATTCTCCCTTGCCATCACTCAGGCTGGTCTCAATAAATAAAATATCTCCCCCCACATAGGTCCAGGCCAACCCCACCGCCACACCTGCCATATTCGCGGTCTTATACAGGTCATTGCTGTAACGGGGTTTGCCCAGTATGGTTTCAATATCATCCGTTGTCAGGCTGGCTTTCACTTTTTCATGCAGGGCCAGTTCCTTGGCCTGGTAGCGCATGATGGAAGCCAGTTGCCGGTCCAGTTCCCGCACCCCGCTTTCGCGGGTATAATCCTGTATGATCTTCTCCAGCACTTTATCACTGATCTTAAACGGTGTATTTTTCAGCCCGTGCAGTTCTTTCTGGCGGGGTACGAGGTGACGTTTGGCAATTTCCATTTTTTCTTCCACCGCGTAACCGCTGAGGTCAATGATCTCGAGACGATCTCTCAGTGCCGGCTGAATATTCTGGTAATTATTGGCCGTCGCAATGAACAGGACCTTGCTCAGGTCATATTCCATTTCGAGGTAATTATCATAGAACGAATTGTTCTGTTCGGGATCCAGCACTTCCAGCAGGGCGGAGGATGGATCGCCGCGCATATCATTGCCCACTTTATCAATCTCGTCGAGGATCATGACCGGGTTGGAGGACTTTACTTTCCGGATTGACTGCAGGATCCGTCCCGGCATAGCGCCGATATAGGTTTTGCGGTGACCCCGGATCTCGCTTTCGTCATGTAATCCACCCAGACTGAGACGCACATATTTCCGGCCGATCGCGTTGGCGATGCTTTTACCCAAAGAAGTTTTACCGATACCGGGAGGCCCGACAAAACAGAGTATGGGGCTTTTCATGTCACCCTTCAGTTTCAGCACGGCGAGGTATTCAAGAATCCGTTCCTTGATCTTGTTCATTCCATAATGATCATGGTCCAGGGTTTGTTTGGCCTTCTTCAGGTCATAATGATCTTCGGTATATTCTTCCCAGGGAAGGTCCAGCATCAGGTCGAGGTGGTTGTACACCACGGAAAAATCAGGTGTGCTGGGATGCATACGTTCCAGTTTCTCTACGCCTTTTTTGAACATTTCTTTGGCGGAAGCCGGCCATTTCTTGATCTCAGCCTTTTTCTGCATTTCTTTTATCTCCTGCAGGTTGCTGTCGCCCCCCAGTTCTTCTTTGATACTTTTCAGCTGCTGCTGCAGGAAGTATTCCCGCTGCTGTTTATCAAGTTCGGTACGGGTCTTGGTCGTTACTTTATTTTTAAGTTCGGCAAACTGCAGTTCTTTCTGCAAGAGCTGCATCAGCAGGTCGGCCCTTTCGCGGATATGATTCAATTCCAGCAGCCGCTGTTTATCCTTGATATCCGT
>JBBIGW010000174.1:0-6399 GCA_037447355.1 Bacteroidia bacterium
CTGATAATGATCAGGATGGTCCCGATGGAGCCGTAAAGCTGGTTATAATTGCCGAAATGAGTTACCCACCAGGAGAAGGCAAAAGTCATCAGGAGCATGAGGAAAGTGGCCACAATGGAACCGGGGTTGATCAGTTTCCATTTCTTATGCACCGATGGGGCGTGCCGGTAAATAAAGGAGATGCAGGCAAAGAAGAGCAGGATCACGACTCCCAGGCGGAGGTTGTTGATGATGGTCAGTACGGTTTCATTGGTGATCCCCAGCCATTTTAATACCGCCACCCGGGCCACCAGCAGCAATACAGAGGCAAAGACAAAGAAGTAAAGAAAGAGGGTGATCTTGATCGCTACCAGCCGGGTTTGCAGCCCCTTTCTTTTCTTAAACCCGATATAGTTTTTATCGAAAGACCGCATAATACCCATCATGGCATTGGACGAGAAGAACAGGGACAGGATAAAACCCAGGGACAATAAACCATTCCGGGGGTTATTGATAAAGTCTTCTAGGAACTTAATAAGTACCGCATTGTCCTTTTCTCCCGGGATCACATCCCGGATCAGTGTGAACATTTCTTCCTGGAAATCCTGGGTGATGGGTAAGAACGGGATCAGGGTAAAGAGAAAGATGATCGCGGGCGGTATGGCCATTACGAAATTGAAGGCAATGGCCGAAGCCCGTTCCGTCATGCCAATGGTCTTTACCTGGCCGATAAAAAAAACGATGACATCATAAAGGGCAATTCCGCTGAACCCCGGCAGGGAAGTGGTTTTGCTCTTCCGGACCAGGAAAGCCAGCGGGGGAACCGCTTCTATTTTATGCAGTATTTTATCCAGGAGAGACATGTTATTTCCCGCGGATTTTTTTCAGCGAATCGGACCGCCTTTTCTGCTCGGCCTGGAATAGCCTGGCATACTTCATATGATCCTCATAATTGCTGGTAAAGACCGTGCTCCCGTCAAATTTATCACTGGCCACAAAGTAAAGGTAACCGGTGGAAGGGGCATCCAGTACCGCTTCTATGGATTCAATCGAAGGGGTGCAAATCGGGCCGGGCGGCAATCCTTCATTGAGGTAGGTATTGTAAGGAGATACCAGGCTGGTTTGTTTTTCGGTGATCCGGCCAAGCAGGAAATCCCGGCTTACAAACTTGGCCGTGGGACAGGCCTGAAGCTTCATCCGGATCTTTAACCGGTTCAGGTAGGTACTGGCGATCTTGTACTTGTCGTCCTTCCTCGTTGTTTCTTCTTCCACGATCGAAGCCAGGATCGTGGCCTGCAGCGGGGTCAGGTTCAGCCTTGCTGCTTTTTCGGTCCGTTCCGCGTTCCAGAATTTTTTATAGGAGGCCTGGAATTGTTCGATCATTTTACCGGGGGAACTGTTCCATTTTATCTCGTAGGTATAGGGAAGGATTACCGACATCACTGTATTTGTATCCAGGCCATATGATTGCAGGGAGTCCTTACTGTTCAGGAAGCGGATCATGCTGAGGGAATCGCATTCTGTATCGAATTTCTTACCCATCTTACCCGCAAAAAGTTCACGGGTACGCTCTTTTACGATCACCATTTTTACGGGTTTCTGCTCACCGGCCCGGAGCATCCGGATCAGTTTGTAAAGGCTCATACCATTTTTCAGTTCATACCGGCCTGGTTTTACATTTTTAAAATTCAGCCAGCCCGCCACCCGTTTGAACCAGGTGTTATCGCTGATGAACTCAGCAGATACGAGGTGAGCAGTAAGGGTATCCATATTTTCACCGGTCCTGATATAAAAGTATTTTCCGGTCTTATCCGATACAGCGGGCCCGAATACTTTATACCCGGTAAAGGAGGCAGCCAGCAGCAGGATCAGCAGCACTCCGGGGATTATTCTTTTTTTCATAGCAGGATCAATTTAAATAAAAAACCCCGATTGATGGTTAATCAGACCGGGGCTCCGTTAAATATAGTATCCCTTATTTTTTTGCCGGGTCGGGAGTAGCCGCTGGCGGGGGATTTAATTGCAGGGTGTTGTTGTTATTTGCGGGTTTTGCCTGGACCGGGACAGAAGCTCCGGTAGCATCGTTTGTCCTGTCAGGACCGGAAGCCGGGGCATTCTTTGAAATAAAGAAAACCGAAACCATGCAAAGCAGGCCGATCAGCGCACCAAAGATCCAGGTACCTTTTTCCAGCACATCCGTGGTTTGTTTTACACCCATAAACTGGTTACTGAAACCGGCAATATTGCCCGTCAGGCCACCTCCCTTCGGATTCTGTACCAGCACAATAAGTCCAAGTATCGCAGAAGCCAGGATTATCAGGATCACAAATAAAGTCGTCATATCAGTTTTTTTTCTTTAATGCGTCGATTTTCGCTGCAAAATAAGGGCTTTTAGCGGGTTCGAGCAAACTTAATTTGCTGTATATCCCGATGGCTTTTAGCGTATTTCCCTGCTTTTCCCAGACTTCTGCCATGGCTTCGGTCAGGATTTCCCGGTCGGTTATGGACTGCCCGGCCATTTGTTCCACTTTTTGCTCGGCCTGTACGCTGATTGCATTCCCCAGTTCAGTAACGGGCAAGCGTTTCAGGGTCTTCAGCCAGTCGGTAAAGCTCTTCAGTTGCTTACCGAATTCGTCCGAAGGTTTGTCTTCTTCTTTAAAACGGATGCCCTGGGAAGCAAAATAATCCACCATATGATAGGGCTCAAACGTCAGCTCATTGGCCGCTGCATCGGTCACCTGCGGTTGAGGCGCCGGAATTTCTGTTTCTGCCGGGGGCACTATTTCCTCCAGCTTGTTCAGGCTGGTCATTTCCGGAACGACCGGTTCAGGAGTTTCGTGGATAACGGGTTGTTCCGGCTGCATGAACTCCGCCACCGGTTCTTCAGCGGGTGCGGAAACGGCTGTATCATCTTTTGCCGGGTGACGGATCAGGGCCGACCCGGTTTCATACAGTAAATGTTCCACCCAAAGCGGGTTATGAAAATAAAGCAGGGTCTTCTGGTACTGCTCTTCAAATTTTTCCGGTAACTCGGTCTGAATTTTTTTGGCCAGCAGGAGCTGGGCGGCGCCGAAATACGGATTACTTTCCGCAAAAGCTGTCAGTTCAGGCAGGCTGCATTGCTCCAGGGATTCTTTTTGCAGCAGGGATTTTACCAATTGATCGATACTGACATTCATGATTGCAAAATAAGTGAATTGTTTCCATTCCGGCAGGTGAAGGTCCGGTTACCATTTGGAAAAAAGTTTATTAAAGATATCATCGGTCAGCGTACGGATCATTTCCTCTGCCAGGTCATTTTCCGCCTGCTGAAAACTCCGGTCACCTTTGAATTCAAAACTGCGGCTCACTTCATGCTTTTCCGTTTTATCCGCTTTCCGGTCCTGCAGGATGATCTGTACCCCTACCGTGAGCCGGTTATTCGAAGCCTGCTGACCCGAGATGGCCGAAGTGCTGAATGAGTACTGGGTGATGGTGCCACTGATTTCCCAGTCGGCATTATCGTTGTTGGTCTGCGTCAGTTTTGTTTGCGAAACAATCTTCTGCCTCAGTTTGTCCGACAACCGGGGGCTCAGTTGCGGGTTGATATAGGAGGCCCTGTTTTCAATCAGGTTTACTTTTACAGTTTTGATACTGTCCGGGATGGACGCATCCGTAAAACGGTAAATACCACAACTGCTGCTGCTGAGCAGGGCGAGCAGGCTGGTCAGGGCGATAAGGGCCAGGGGCGCTATTTTTTTTATACTTGTCATTATTCTTCGATATCGTATTCTTTTAATTTCCGGTACAGGGTCCGTTCACTGATCCCCAGGTCCAGGGCGGCATCTTTCCGCTTGCTCTTGTGTTTTTTCAGGGCTTTGATGATCAGTTCTTTTTCCTTGTCCATGATATTGAGGCTTTCTTCCACTTCCACATGATCATGGATATCATTGTTCATAAGCACGGGCTGAACAGAAGGAGACGATGGCTGAACCGATGCGGGGAGATGCATGGGCTGGATCAGTTCCTGCCCCGGGGAACGCATTTCTTTTAATTCATTAAGGAAATGCGGGTTCTGCGCCACTAATTCCGGGTTTTGCAACATGTCGAGGAACATTCTCTTCAGTTCTGTTACATCTTTCTTCATGTCAAAGAAAAGCTTGTACAGGATTTCCCGTTCATTCGAAAATTCAGGGCCGTTGGACTGCCCGCCTGCCAGTACCGGCAACCGGTTGCTGGAATAGGGTTGCAGAAATTTATTCAGTTCCTTCGCAGGGATCTGTTTGTTCTGTGACAGCACCGATATCTGTTCTGCAATATTCTTCAATTCCCGCACATTCCCGGGCCAGGGATAATTTATTAACAGTTGTTTTGCTTCCTCATCCAGTTGTACCGGTGAGGTCTTGTATTTATTGGCAAAATCGGCGGCAAATTTCCGGAACAGGATATGGATATCTTCCGGGCGGTCGTGCAGTGCCGGTACACGGATGGGTACCGTGCTGAGCCGGTAGTAAAGATCTTCCCTGAATTTGCCCGACTGTACGTGTTGCAGGAGGTCCTTGTTGGTGGCCGCGATCACCCGTACATCGGTTTTCTGTACTTTGGAAGAACCCACGCGGATAAACTCACCGGTTTCCAGCACCCGCAGCAAACGGGCCTGGGTACCCAGTGGTAATTCCCCGATCTCATCGAGGAAAATGGTACCGCCGTTCACGGTCTCAAAATATCCTTTGCGGGCATCCACCGCGCCGGTGAACGATCCTTTTTCGTGCCCGAATAATTCGGAGTCGATCGTTCCTTCGGGGATTGCGCCGCAGTTGACCGCGATAAAGGGATTGTGCTTCCGGGCAGAGAGGGAATGAATGATCTGTGAGAATACTTCTTTTCCTACTCCGCTTTCCCCGTTGATCAGCACGGTCAGGTCGGTAGCCGCCACCTGGATGGCCACCTGCAATGCGTAATTAAGGGCAGGGGAGTTGCCAATGATGCCGAACCGGTTTTTAATGTTTTGAATATCCATAGTTCAGTCCCGCGGGATAATAAAAGGTTATTGAATAATTTTCCCCAGCAGGGTGGCCTGGGTGCAGTCCTGTACCTGTACGTTTACATAGTCACCTTTCTCCAGGTTGTATTGTTCTTTCGGAAATACGATCACTTTGTTCTGTGAGTTCCGGCCCATCCAGTCCCCCTCACTCCGTTTGCTGTCGCCTTCGATCAGTACGGTAAAGGATTTGCCAATATCTCTTTTATTACTTTCCAGGGAAAGCCGGTTTTGCAGGTCAACTATTTCCTGCAATCTTCTTTTCTTGGTTTCATCCGGCACATCGTCCTGGTAACGGCGCTGGGCCAGGGTGCCGGGACGTTCACTGTAGAAGAACATATAACTCATATCGTAACGGCTGTAGTCCATCACGGCGAGGGTATCCCGGTGGTCTTCCTCTTCTTCGGTGCAGAATCCCGCGATAATATCGGAGGACAAGCCGCAGCCGGGTAAGAGTTCACGTATCCTGTCCACCCTGGCCATATACCATTCGCGGGTATAGGTCCGGTTCATCAGTTGCAATACACGGGTGGAGCCGCTCTGCACGGGAAGATGGATATATTTGCAGATATTCTCATGACGGGCCATTACCTGCAGTACTTCATCCGTTATATCCTTGGGGTGGGATGTGGAAAAACGGACCCGGAGCAGGGGAGATATCCCGGCCACTGCTTCCATCAGCCGGGCAAATGTGATTACGGTACCTGTCTCCTCCTCCACGAAATAATAACTGTCCACATTCTGTCCGAGCAGGGTGACTTCTTTGTATCCTTTTTCAAATAGATCGCGGCATTCAGCGATGATACTCGCGGCATCCCGGCTTCTTTCCCTTCCCCGGGTAAAGGGCACCACGCAGAAAGCGCACATATTATTGCAACCCCGCATAATGCTTACAAAGGCACTGACCCCGTTGCTGTCAAGGCGTATGGGGGAAATATCCGCATAGGTTTCATCCCGGCTCAATAGCACATTCACCGCTTTCTGTCCGCCCTCCGCTTCAGCAACCAGTCCGGGCAGGGCGCGGTAAGCATCCGGTCCCACCACGATATCCACCAGCTTTTCTTCTTCCAGGAATTTTGATTTCAGCCGTTCCGCCATACAGCCCAGCACGCCCACCAGCAACCCTTTTTTCTTTTCCTTCAGTTTACGGAATTCCGTGAGCCGTTTACGTACGGTTTGTTCGGCTTTTTCCCGGATCGAGCAGGTATTGATAAAGACCAGGTCCGCTTCTTCCAGGTTGCGGGTGGCCCCAAAGCCTTCTTTGTTCAAAATGGAAGCCACCACCTCGCTGTCTGCAAAGTTCATCTGGCATCCGTAGCTTTCTATGTAAAATCTTTTTTTATAACGATTCGGATCATTTTCTAAAGCTGCAAATGCTTCCCCCTGCCGCTGCTCATCCT
>JBBIGW010000175.1:0-6275 GCA_037447355.1 Bacteroidia bacterium
CGCGGTCAGCCGCACTTTGAGTAAACTTGTTCTCATTGGTATCAGATTTCTGGTTTTTCTACTATTGGATTTCAGGACTAAGGTAGGCGAATAGTAAAATACAGGTTAATCTTTTAACCGTTTTTTTGGATTTTGCAGAAAAGTAAAGCGGTTCTACTTCGTGTTTTTACGAAAGCGGGGGGAGAAACATTGTGATGTGTTCAATACCATCCTCGAGGTAAACCGCGCCATCCGGCCGAAAACCGAGTGAGGCATAGAACGACTGAAGATAGAGCTGGGCCCCGATCCGGATCTCCTGTTTGCCATACAATTTATATACTGTATCAATGGACCGTTCCATCAATTCCCTGCCATACCCGTTTCCTCTTGCTTCAGGGGCAGTGACCACCCGCCCGATCGAAGGTTGTTCATAAGCCAGCCCGGGAGGAAGCAAACGGGTATATGCCAGCAGCTTTCCGTTTTCCCATCCCATCAGGTGCCAGGACGGGAGGTCCTTATTATCCATATCTGGATAGACACAGTTTTGTTCCACCACGAATACCACACTTCTTAGCTGCAGCATGGCATAGAGCTCATGCGGGCTGAGTTCGGAAAAGGGTTTGAGTGTCCAGTGGAGCATGGGGGCAAAGGTAGGGAATGGGACCAGGTAGTTGGAAGAAGGGAGTGGGCAATGGTGAATAGGGACCAGCCTGCACGCTTCGCCGCGAGGCGAGCAGGCCGGTGGGGAATGGGGCCTTCTAAGAGAAATTTCGATAGGAATGAATTTTGGATATCCTTTGGGAACGGTCTTAGGTAGCAGGCAAAACCCCGACCTGTCCGCTGTAGTGAAACGAAGGAGGAAGGGTTGAAATTATTATAGAACGAATGGGCAGAAAGAATAAACCCTGAAGGGGGGACAATATTGTAGAACGAATATCAATGTTAGCCCCAAACCCTGAAAGGGTGGCACAATTATAGAAATTCAGTTCATAAAAAAAATTCTGACCTGCCCACCGAAGCTCTAGCGAAGGTGGGGAGGGGTTAGTAATGGTATTTATCCTTCCAGAGATTCCGGAGAAATTTCCGGAGCTCTTCTTCCCTTGCATTTTTTCCCGGGTCATAGAATTTTGTACCGGCTATTTCTTTGGGCAGGTATTCCTGTGCCGAAAAGTTATTTTCATAACTGTGGGAATATTCATAATTCTTTCCGTACCCGAGATTTTTCATCAGGCGGGTGGGCGCATTCCGGATATGCAGGGGAACCGGCAGGTCGCCGTATTTGCTTACAGCAGCCTGTGCTTCCCCGATACCGGCCACGGCGGCATTGCTTTTTGGAGAGGCAGCCAGGTAGGTGGCACACTGTGAGAGTATGATGCTGGATTCCGGGAAGCCGATCTTGTTCACCGCGTCGAAACAGGCATTGGCGATCACCAGGGCAGTGGGATTGGCATTGCCGATATCTTCGCTTGACAGGATCACGAGTCTCCGGGCAATAAACTTTACATCTTCCCCGCCCACGATCATCCGGGCCAGCCAGTACAGGGCTGCATTGGGATCACTTCCCCGGATGGATTTAATAAAAGCGGAAATGATATCGTAATGCTGTTCCCCGCTTTTATCATAAAGAGCGATTTTTTTCTGCGCAATATCCATCACCAGTGAATCAGTGATCCCTACGTTATCACCAGCGGCATCGCAGACGATCTCCAGCAGGTTCAGGAGTTTTCTGCCGTCCCCGCCCGAAATATTGATCAGGGCAGCTGTTTCTTTCAATTCGATTTTCTTTTTGGAGAGGAATTCATCTTTGACAAGCGCGGTCTCCATCAGTCGTACCAGTTCGTTTTCGTCGAGCGGTTTTAATACATAGACCTGGCAACGGCTGAGCAGGGCGCTGTTCACTTCGAAAGAAGGATTTTCGGTGGTGGCCCCGATCAGGGTAATGATCCCTTTTTCCACGGCCCCAAGCAGGGCATCCTGCTGGCCCTTGTTGAAACGATGAATTTCGTCAATGAAAAGAATGGTCCCCGTCTGTTTTCTGGCCTGTTCGATCACTTCCCGCACTTCCTTTACCCCGGCGCTGATGGCACTGAGCTGGAAAAAGGGAACCTGCAGGGTATGTGCAATGATATTGGCGATGGTTGTCTTGCCGGTACCGGGTGGTCCCCAGAAAAGCATGGAGTGGATCCGTTCCTGTTCGATGGCTGTCCGCAGGATACTGCCTTTGCCCACCAGGTGTTCCTGTCCCACCAGTTCATCCAATGTGCCTGGGCGTATTCGTTCTGCTAATGGTACCCGGGGGTTCATGGCTCAAAGTAAAGGAATTTTTATCCGAGTTGAAGGGCGGGTTTGTTCTTACCAGGTATAAAATGCTCCTGCTGTCAGCTTCCCTGAAGAAGTCAAAATCAAAGCTGCCGAACGGAGGTTTTGTTTTACGCCGGGTCCCCTTTGAGAGACCCGGCTGGGAAGAAAGGTTGGGATAAGTTTTCATGAAACTGTGAACTATGAACCAACCTACGGCAGGCAGGCTTTGAACTATTCCACCTGTGCTCAAACTCAAACTTCACCGGGGCCTGCTGCTTACTACCTGTTCCTAATGCCTCGATTTCACCGCCAGTTTAATCAGGCTCCAGTTGGCCACTGATTTGGTAAAGCCACGGGTGCCTCCTTCATTGCCGAGGTTCAGCAGGTTGCCCAGCGGATTTGCATCGCGGGGCTCATTACCCCGCACTCCTTCCTGGTTAAATACCTGGGCATAATTGGTGATCGGTTCATCTGAAGCAAGCAGGAAATAATTATCGGTGCCCACCGGTTCGGAAACAACCCCCTCAAAGAGGAATACATTTTTTACCAGTGCGTAGTCTTCATACTTGGGAAACTGGTTCGCCACATTACCCGCATCAGCATCGGGGTAAGCCAGGGTCATATTACCGGCCTTATCGATCAGGAATACATATACAAACCGTTTGATCTTGTTTGCTCCGCTGCTGCCCGGATCGGCTGAAAGTTGAAAGGCAACATTATGCCCGACCTGGTATTCATTGTTGGTAATTGGAGTGCCACTGGTTTTGTCCAGCAGTTCGAGGTGGAAGGGGAAAGCGTTGCCGCCTCCATCCGGTCCGTCGAGGTGCATCCAGCCCCTGATCTTGGCCAGCCGCATCGCGTATTCATACAGGCTGTCGGTCAGATCCTTTATTGATTCCCCGCTGGCTGCAGTAACCGGAAAACTCTTTGTTTGCACCGGCATGGATTCAAGACTGTCCCTCGCGGCTGTCTGGATACGGCGTAATCCGTATGCCGGGTTCCCTTCCTCATCGATCGTGCCATACAGCATATATTGTGCATCGGCGATATTATCAGTAAGTACAATACTCTTATTCCGGGGTGATTGCAGTGTGGTCTTCATCCCCGCATATAATTCTTTGAACAAAGGCAATTCAAAATAAAAAGAGGAATCCTGTTTGCATAATTGCAACAGGGCAGCTGCCGTGATACTGGACGGGGCAGGTACTTCTTTCCCGTCTGTATTGACCTGGAATTTTTTCCCATCATAATATACAGAAGTGTACGGATCTGTTTTTTCCAGGTCATTCACCCAACGGATCTTTTCAGCAACCCGAAGGGTTTTATTTACTGCAGCCAGCCGGGTGATATCCGGATAATTCATGGAAGAACCGGGCAGGTAGATCTTCAATAAAGGCGCAGAAGAGGAAACCCAGTTGGTTACTTCCAGCAATTCACCGGCCTCGAGATCCTTGCTGCTTCCCTTCACTATTTTGGCCAGGGAGCGGTTTACACTATAGACGGTATCAATCACCAGTTTTACCAGCGTATCTGTTCCGTTGAATTTGACCAGTTCATTCTCTTTGTATAATCCCAGGGCAAATCCGCCCTGCAGCAGTACATCCCCATATTCAAAACCTGAAACAGCCACCCTTGATTTATCGGGAACTGATCCTTTCCCCAGCCCGAATAAAGTCTGTTGCTGCCGGGCTGGTTGAGCCCCCAGTACCGGTTCCTGTTTTTTCCCGTTGCTTTTCAGGATGGCACGGATACTGCTGAATAAGTTCAGGGCTGAAGCATTGACCGATTGTTGTTCGAGTGATTGCAGGAGGGCGAGCGTGAATGCTCCGTGCGGAATATTATTGGCATCTTTTTGTTCCTGTGCAAACTCATTGTCCTGTGCCGCTGAAAGGATCAGGAAATTTCCTTCGGGTCTTGTTTCCGGGGGTATGGGTTGACTGGCATCCTTTGCATCATAGTTTGCATCAGCAATAAAGCGGAAAAGTCCCGGTGCCTGTGGTCCTCTTGCTAAGGAACCACTGTGGCAGCAATCCATGATCACCGTAAGTTTGGCGCCTTTATCCAGGAAAGCGTTATAGAGCTTCGCCAGTTCCTTGTCCCGGATATCTTCCACACCGGGTTTCCAGGTATCGGAGGGCACGATCGATTCATCTTTCTTGTCCACTTCCCCACTCAGGCTGTTGGGTACCTGGCTGCCATGACCGGCATAGAACAGCAGGACAAAATCCCCGGGATGGGTTTTATCCAGCAACTCATTCATTTTTTTCAGGATACCGGCCCTGTTAGCCGCTTCGTTGAAAACGGTATCCACATTTGCCGGGGCAAACTGAAACCGGGATATTACAACAGCCTGTATGGCTCTCCCGTCATTCACACAACCATCCAGGTTACGGAAAGCAGAACGGGCTGTGCCGGTTATCCGGGTTTTTGGGGGTGGCAGGTAGTTGTCGATCCCTATGATCAGTGCTCTTCTCTCCTGGGCCCGGCCCGCCAGGACAATCACTATAACGAACAGTAAAAGGGCGGGTTTTTTTATCATATCAGGGCCAGCTTTTGTTCTATAATATTAAGCAGATTTTATGGCTTTTGCATACCATATCCCGGGTATATTGGAAGCGGGTGTAAAAGACAGCCAGCTCTTCTCTACCCGCTCCAGGGTATCAGAGGTATTGGAATATAGTTTTACCTTTTGAAAAATATCGGGGATGAAAAAGGTTTTTAACAGGGGGTGCTTAACCCTTTTTTTCCTTGTGCTGAGCGCAGGGATGTTTTCAGCTGTTGCCAGTCCGGGTATTGTGATTCCCGGTACCTATGTGCTGGCCGGGGGACAGTACCCGGCAGCTATAAAAAAATGGAATGCCCGGTCCGTCTATATTATCTATTCAGGCCCGCTCATCCGGCCGGCCTGGCGGACCGCTTTTTTCAGGGGTGATACGATCATCAACCTGAAAGGCCTGACGGATTCTGCCGGTAAATGCATCAGGGCTTACCGCCTGATCTTTCAAACGGCTGCAGTGATTGACAGTGTATGGCAGGTGGATGACCGGTTTAAACTTACCGACAAGGGATATAACCGGGGAAACCAGTTGCTGGAATTACTGGTCTATGATGAGAAGGGTAAACTGGCAGATCAGTTCCTTTTTAATTATGGAAAAAAATACAGGGATGCGAAAAAGGAAGCGCCTTCGCTGGATGTCCTGCTCCGTCAAATTGAGGTTTACAACCAGTCGGACCGGAATATATATGCAGCCGGGGCTGCCTGGGTGTTGTCGGTTGGGATCAATAAGTATGAAGGCGATATTATAGATCACTTGAAAAATTGTGAATCGGATGCCCGTTCCTACAATGATTTTTTCCGCGACCAGTACTCCCGGTTGACCGGGATGGGATCCTATTATCATGAGTATATATTATTGGGAAAGCTGGCCACGAGGCAGGCGATCATGGATGCATTGAAAGATATTGCCGGGAAAGCGGCTCCTAATGATTATTTTATTTTCAATTTCAGTGGGTACAGCGAGCCGGCAACCTTTGATTCAGTAACTCATTCAACCTATTTTTTCCCGTACGATCCGGCGGGTTATTCCCGGGAGATGCTGAGACAGGGCGGAGCCGGCAGGGAAGAACTGAACCAGTGGCTGATCTCCCTGAAAGTTCTCCAGGAATATATACAACTGATCCCGGCCGTTAACCAGTTATTTATTTCAGAAGCCGGAAATTCAGCGAAGTTCAGGGTTGAATTTATCCGTACCCTGATGCAGAATTCCCCGACCGTGACCAGTATATTGAATAAGAACCGGGTGATCATCGTTCCGAATGGTTATGGATTGGATGATACCTACTGCCTGGATTCCGTGATCAGGAAAGGACCCATTAATTATTATATCACTTCGCTCGACAGCGGCCTGAACATATATGACCTGTTCCATACAGGGTCAAAGGCAGCAGGGGTTGTTTACAAACTAAAGAACACTGAAATGGCCTGCCAGCCGGCT
>JBBIGW010000176.1:0-6241 GCA_037447355.1 Bacteroidia bacterium
AGCCTCAGGGGTGGAGGGGCTTAATTCCAGGCTGATTTCCTGGCCGGGCCCGATGATGAATGCATGGAGAACAAATGCCACCCCATCCGCATTTTCGGTTACGCCCATGATAAAAGCTTTCGATCCGATGGGCAGGTAAATGGTTCCATCGGCATAGGCAAAGACATATTTCCCCGATCCGTCTTTTTTCAATCCGCCTTTCGCATAGATTTTCTTATCCGGGATAATCAGGAATACATCCGGTTTTTCCTGGTAGGCCCCGGTGATCCGGACCGCCAGTTCGGTTTTCTGGTTACCGGTAATATCTTTGAGCAGTACATCAATATTAAACCAGCCAAAACTCTGAATGCTGAACTGGTAATAAACGGCCTGTTGGTTGGCCGGGTTGACGATTTCCTTTTCAGTAAATATTGGCGCAGGTGGGGGGGCGGGCACGGGGCCCTGGTTCCTTTCTTCGACAGTTTGCGGACCATTTTCGGCGATTTGTGATCCCCTTTTATTTTTTATTTCTTCCTGGCGTTTATATAGTTTGTTCACCAACTCGTTATACCGCATGCAACTGTCAATGCAATCGCCCAGGTAATGCTGTGAGGGCATCGGCAGGTTCCGGATATTGCTTTCATTCTGGATGTATTTATAAATATCGGAGAGATCCTTTTCTGTCAGTTCAGGAAAAGAGGTGCCTATCGAACCAAACATGCTTTTTTGATTGCAGAAATAAAGCTCCTGGTTATCCCACAAGTCGCTGCTAATATGAATGAGCCTTTCAAATAACGGGTTTGCAAGGTTTGTGTCAGCTTTATAGAAATAATGCCGGGGTGTATGCAGCCCATACCCTCTTACCAATAGCGTATCACCGGTAAAACGTTTCATGAAATGAGCCAGGTCGGGACCGCTCAGGTCCTTCCCGATTGCGTGACAAGGGGCGCATTTTTCCTGGTAAATTGACCGGCCATTTTGAAAACTTATGCGCTGAGCTGAAACAGGCAGGGTATCCGGTTTTACCCAGTTAATACGTCCCTCCTTTGTTTCTTCACCTTTGAACAGTTTCATTGAGGTATCAATGAAGCGGGAGGGCAGGGCCACATTGATGGCTTTTTTGATTGTTACATTCTGGCCCTTTTTCGGATTTATCCAGATCATACCGCCGCTTGACAGGGGTTCCTCACCGGAGCTGGTGGTAAGCCCGGATTTTATCATTTGTGTTAGCGTATAAGCTTCCCTGATCTCCAGTGTTATCTGTTTTTTGTTACCGGCATCGAGAGCGCCCTGCCGGATTTTCAGTAAGGCTCCGTTCTTAGTTACCAGCAGGGTGTCACGGTCCGTATTGATCGTGTATTCTTCACCTGGAATATCGCCGGGTTTGGATAGTAAAGAAGATTGTCCTGTACGGTTACAGGCATAGAGAACCGTAAAAAGGATAAGGAGAGCGGCAATCGCTTTTTTCATAAACAGGTTTTTGGAGAATAAGGAAGATGCTGATTATTCCATTTTACACACTATATAACCCTTTATTTACTGAATTTGCTGAAAAGCCTTTCCCAGGTAATCAATAATATCGCCCGCGACCAGGGCCTCCTGCGAAAGATCTTTTGCCGCCAGGTCTCCTGCCTGCCCGTGGAGGTACACGCCGAGCAGGGCCGCTGATTCTGGAGCATAACCCTGCGCTAATAAACCGGTGAGGATCCCCGTTAACACATCCCCGGAGCCGGCCGTGGCCATGCCCGCATTGCCGGTGCTGTTGAAATAGCCCCTGCCACCGGGTGCGGCAATAAAACTATGATGTCCTTTGAGTACGATGACCACATTCAGCTCATCGGCTTTCTCCAGCGCTTTCTCCATGCGGTCAAAATCATTTGCCGATGCTCCGAATAGCCGTTCAAATTCTTTGGGATGGGGGCTGAGGATTGAACCCGCCGGGATCCGTTTCAGCAGTGCCGCATCAGCCGCAATTATATTCAGGGCATCCGCATCCAGCACGAGGGGCTTTTGGCAGGTGCGGAGCATTTCCTTTAACAGTCCAGCGGTTTCCCGGGCCTGGCCGATACCCGGCCCGATCCCGATGGAATCGTATTGATTCAGGTCTGTTTCTGTTTTTGTTATAAAGGAGCTGTTAAAATCTGTCAGTACCATGGCTTCCGGTACTGCGGTCTGCAATATATTGTATCCGCCGGAGGGAATATGACAGGTTAGCAAACCGGCCCCGCTGCGCAGACAAGCCCGGGCAGCCAGCACCGCGGCGCCTGTTTTGCCGTAACTGCCGGCTAACAGGATGGCATGACCGAAATTACCCTTGTGGGCAAACCGGTTCCGGGGCCTGTACAGGGAATGAATAAGTGTATCGTCTGTCAGATCAAGCGGGCTGCTGATCCCTTCATAAAATCCTTTATGCAGGCCGATATCCAGTACCTGGACTTCCCCGGTGGAAGCCGCATTCTCCGCCATCAGTAAGGCGGCCTTATAACATTGGAAACTCAGGGTAAAGCGGGCATGAACCGAAAGGTTTCCGCTGGAGGAACGGTCGGTGAACAACCCGCTGGGGATATCAATGGATACGATCTCACAGCCGGACTGGTTGATATGTTCCACCAATCGGGCGGTCAGTCCCTCAATGGCCCTGTTCAGGCCTGAACCAAAGATGGCGTCAATCACAATCTGCCCGTGCGGGAAAGGACTTAACTGTTCATCCGACTGGATAAAATGAATATCCGTATCCGGTAACTGGTGCAGGCGGGCCAGGTTTTGCTGAAAATCATCCGTGCCCTTATGTCCGAATTCAAGTATATAAACGGATACAGCGGTTCCTCTATCCATCAGCAGGCGCGCGATGGCCAGCCCGTCGCCCCCGTTATTTCCCTTGCCGCAAAAGATACCAAATGAAGCTGTATCGGGGTATTGTTTGAGCAACCAGTCCGTGCAGGCTGTGGCCGCCCTTTCCATCAGGTCGATGGACAGGACCGGTTCGTGCCGGATCGTGTACTGGTCCCACAAACGGATTTCTTCTGCAGAAAAGATTTTCATCAGTATTAAAGGTCTGCCAATTTTGGCAAAAAAGAAATGACTTAACGACGGGCCTTGGTTTCCCCGGCCTGGGGGCCCGGTTTTGTGTTTCGGCCTGCCGCTGTTTTTTTTGCGGGTAGTGTATCCGGTTCCTCCTCCTCCTTGTTGCCCTGCTGGAAATATTCCCCGAAAAGATCATAACACTGGTGGGCGGTATTATAGATCCCGCGGGTAAACCGGTTTCCCAAAATGATGATCGTCACTTTTTCATCCATCAGCCTGGCAAAAGCGGCATTGGAGCCATGCCATTTGCCAAAATGGTAAATGACCTTCTTCCCGTTCGGCAGGAGCAGCATCCGCCAGCCCAGGCCATAATTATGCTGGGAGGGTCTTTCAAAGCTGTAAGGAGCAAAAGCGGAATCGAGCAGGGCTTTATGAATGACCTGCCCGCTGTACAATGCCTGGTCCCATTTCAGCAGGTCGCGGGCCGTGGTGTAAATGTTCTTGTCGCCATAAGTGCCGTCAAGAAAATCATAGTCCCAGTAAGTGCCGCTGGTACTGAAGGAAGGAGTGGCAGTAAGTGTGTCTTTCAGGGTGAAGACATAGGTATCCTTCATCTGCAACGGGGTAAAGATCTTATCCCGCATATAATCAGGAAAGGATTTGCCGGTCACCTGTTCGATGACCAGGGCCAGCAGGAGGTAATTGGTATTGCAGTAACTGAATTTACGGTCGGGACCGGCTTCGGGGTTGGGATGATCTTTTACCAGGATGCCCAGTACATCCTTGTTCGTGCAGTATTGTTTTTTATCCCAGCTGGTCTTGTCCATAAAATGGACATAGTTGGGTAAACCGCTCCGGTGGTTCAGCAGCATTTTGATCGTGATGCCCCGGTAGGGGAGTGAGGGGAAAAATCTCGAGAGACTGTCTCCGAGCGATAGCCGGCCTTCCTGTACCAGGCGCAGTACCGTGATGGCGGTAAAAGTTTTGGAAGTGGACGCGATATGCAGGGGAGTGCCGGCGCTCATGGTATCTTTCTTCCGGAGGTCTGGTTTCCCGCAATACTTTTCATAAAGGATGGTACCGTTCCTGGCAACCAGGACCTGGCCGTTGAAATGAAAGCGTAAAAGGGTGCTGTCAAAGAAAGCGGTTAACTGCCGGTAATACTGCCGGAATTCCGTTTTACCCAGGGCGGCCGGGGTGGGCGGATAGTACTGCAGCGAATCATCCTGCGTTGTTTTTTCCCTGCCCGGAGAGGAACAGCAAAAAGATCCCAAAGCAAGTACCGTAATTAGAAAGAATGTCTTCAAGAGGTGATCGTTGGTTTGTTTACAAAAATAGAAGGCCCGGTTGCCGGTCCCCCCACTATTTTTCCCCAATCAAGATACAAATGTGGATACGAAACAACTGTTAGTGTTAATATTTTAGGCAGGAAGTTTGACCATTTATCAGGAATGGGGTTAATCCTACTTAGTATATTTGCTGTATGACAAAAGCAGGCAATACCACCAGTTATCCCAAAGAGAAGATCCGGATCCTGTTTCTCGAGAATATCAGCGATACGGCTGTAAAGAATTTCAGGCAGCATGGATATGTAAAAGTGGATAAGATCACCAAAGCGCTGACAGAAGATGAACTGATCCAGGAGATCCGGGACGTGCATATCCTGGGAATCCGTTCCAAAACAATGGTGACAAAAAAAGTGCTGGAGGCTGCAAAAAAACTGCAGGCCATCGGTTGTTTTTGTATCGGTGTCAACCAGGTGGACCTGAAATCCGCCACCCGCAACGGGGTGGTGGTCTTTAATGCACCCTATTCCAATACCCGCAGCGTGGCTGAACTGGTGATCGGGCTGGCTATTATGCTGATCCGCCGGATCCCCGACAAGAACAAAGCGGCGCACGAAGGCGTCTGGATGAAAGAGGCGAAGAACAGTTTTGAACTGAGGGGAAAGACCCTGGGAATTGTGGGCTATGGCAATATCGGCAGCCAGGTCAGTGTACTGGCCGAGGCGATGGGAATGAAAGTGATCTTTTATGACGTGGAAACCAAACTGCCGCTCGGCAATGCGGAAGACGCCCGTTCATTGAAGGAGTTGCTGGGCCGGGCCGATGTGGTTACCCTGCATGTACCCGAAACGGCACAGACAAAAAACCTGATCAATAAGAACAATCTTAAATATTGTAAGAAGGGATCGATCCTGATCAACTATGCGAGGGGAGAAGTGGTGGACCTGGAGGCCCTGCGCAAAGAGATTCTGGAAGGAACCATCGGAGGCGCGGCTGTGGATGTATTTCCCTGGGAACCGGAGAAAAACGGGGATCGTTTCCAGACACCGTTGCAGGACCTGTCCAATGTGATCCTGACCCCGCATATCGGGGGCAGTACCGAAGAGGCGCAGCAGAATATCGGGGAGGATGTAAGTGTGAAATTATTCAATTACCTGGAAAAGGGGATCACTTTTGGTTCACATACCGTACCCGCCCTGGCCCTGCCGCCACAGGAGGGCAGTCACCGCATTCTGCATATTCACAAGAATGTACCCGGGGTGCTGTCCGCGATCAATACCCGTTTATCCCAAAATAATATCAATATCGTGGGACAGTACCTGAAGACCAATGAGGATATTGGTTATGTGGTACTGGATGTGGACAAGAAGCTGTCCACCCAGGCCCTGCATTTACTGAAGGATGTGAAGGAAACGATTAAAGTGCGGGTACTGTATTAACCGGTAATCATAAACCCAACCTATATGCGCATTATCAATTGCTCCGTCCTTGTGGCTGTACTGTTCCTGGCTGCCTGTAAACAGCCCGCGAAGAAAAACGGGGTGCGTGATTTGGATGAACTGGCCAAGGAGATCAAAAAGAATGCGCCCGGTGCCAATGCCGGCAGCGGTCATTTTTCCATTGTCCCGGCAGAAGGCTGGACCAAACTGGACACCAGTATCATGGGATTGAATTGCACGTTCATCAGTTCACAGCCGGAATCGGAGAAGGATCACTTCAGGGAGAACCTGAATGTGGTGACAGAGCGTTGCGGTTCCATGGGACTGGATGAATATTATACGGCTGCCATCAGCAATATGGAGACCCTCAGCGGTTTCAAACTCGGGAAAGTGTCCGATAAATCGATCGGCGGCACGGAATTTAAAAATGTGAAATACTCGCATGTGTACAGCGGCATACCCGTAGAAGTGGATCTGTATATTACGATCAAAGAAGGCATTGCCTACCTCATT
>JBBIGW010000177.1:0-6149 GCA_037447355.1 Bacteroidia bacterium
AGGCATCACTGTGCTCAATGATCTTGCCGTCTTTGAGCTTCATGAAGGCCTTGATCTGATTGACCACTTTACGGCCCGTTTGGGAGAAAGTATAAGTAGCAGTCCAGCTGCAGGTGGCATATTCCTCATCCAGCATCCGGATATCAGAGAAGGTAAGGGAGAAATCCCGGGCATTCTTACAAAGCATCTCCCACATGCTTTTCGCTTCCTCCCCTCTTAACAGGCCGAAAGCCGGATCGCTGAAAACAATATCATCACGGTAACAGGCATTCATCCCCTGGTGGTCCAGTTGTTGAAAGGCCGTGTAAAAACGGCTGATAATTTCCGCATTGGTTTGCATAACTTCAGTTGTTGCGTATGCTGTAAATTTAAAGGATCAAATCCATTTCAAATGCGAAAAATTACGATCTTCCTGCTGCTGGTTATCGCGGCAACCACCGGGTCAGCACAATCAATCAATATCATTCCCCAGCCGGTTTCTGTCAAACAACCCCGCATCGCGGCCCGCTTTCCCATTACCCCTTCCACCTTACTGGTGCTTGAGGGCAGCAACCTGGAGAACAGCGCCCGGTATCTCAACGAATACCTGCAGCAATTTTACCTGTTTAAATTAAAGATCGTTTCAAAGACAGCAAGCAAAAATGCCATCCGGCTGAATTATGAGCGGTTAGATAATGAACTACCCGGTGCCTATACCATGACGGTAGATGGGAAAGGAGTGTATATAGCCGGGGATAATGAAGCAGGCGTGTTTTACGGGATCCAGACCCTGATCCAGTTGCTGCCTGTACCCGATGCGCGTTTAAAAATGCGCCCGGCACAACTGGCTCTTCCTTATGTTTCCATACAGGATGCGCCAAGGTTCGCATACCGCGGCATGCACCTGGATGCGGGCCGGCATTTTTTCCCGGTTTCCTTTGTCAAAAGATACATTGATTACCTCGCCCTGCATAAGCTGAATACCTTTCACTGGCACCTCACCGAGGACCAGGGCTGGCGGATCGAAATCAAAAAATACCCGGAGCTCACGCAAACCGGCGCCTGGCGGAATGGGACGATCATCGGAAAATATCCGGGTACCGGAAATGACAATACCCGGCACGGCGGTTATTACACCCAGGAAGAAATAAAAGAAGTGGTGCAGTATGCGAAGTCCCGGTATATTGAAGTGGTCCCCGAAATCGAAATGCCCGGGCACAGCAGCGCGGCCATTGCCGCTTACCCCTGGCTGAGTTGTTTCCCGGAAGAGCCCACATCAACGAATGCAGACAGGATAGCCGGGAAGAGTGCCGAAGAACAAAAAAATGGCCGGATCAAAATTGTGCAGGAAACCTGGGGGGTGTTTGAGGATGTGTATTGCGCCGGGAAAGAATCCACTTTTGAGTTCCTGCAAGCTGTGATCGATGAAGTAGTCCCCCTGTTCCCTTCCGCGTACTTTCATATCGGCGGCGATGAATGCCCAAAGACCCATTGGAAAAAATGTCCCGCCTGCCAGCAGCGCATGAAAGAGAACAACCTGAAGGATGAGCATGAATTGCAGAGCTATTTTGTCCGGCGGATCGAAAACTATTTAAACAGCAAGGGTAAGACCCTGATCGGCTGGGACGAGATACTCGAAGGCGGGTTGGCCCCTAATGCGGTGGTGATGAGCTGGCGGGGCGAGACCGGCGGTATTGAAGCCGCGAGGCAAAAACACGGGGTGATCATGACACCTGGTAACCCGGTTTATTTTGATCATTCGCAAAATAAGAAGGAGGACAGCATTACCATTGGCGGGTATAATCCCATTGAGAACGTATATGCCTGGGACCCGGTACCCAAAGAACTGAATGCAGAAGGAGGAAAATACATACTGGGAGCGCAGGCCAATGTATGGACCGAGTATATGGACAACCCGGGAAAAGTGGAGTATATGATCTTCCCCCGTATGGCGGCACTCAGCGAGGTTTTATGGAGTAAGCCGGGAGATAAAAATTGGGAGACTTTCGAAAAAAAACTTGAAATCCAGTTGAAAAGATACGCCTTATGGAAAGCGAATTTCTGTAAGGGCCATAACCGCGGGTTGAAAGGGGAAGACTAAGCGTCCTGCTTGATAAACATGAAGTTGACATCACGCAAAAACCAGCATTACCCTGCAAAACCCTTCAGAAAAATCAATACCTTTGGCCTTCAAACCATCTCAATGGCAAAAAAAGCTGCACCCTACAATTTTGCTGACAGTTTTGAAAAGATCCCCGTCCATATTTTCCCTGATCAGAAAGACGGATCGGTCTTTGTAGCCCGGCAAATCGCTGATTTCATCCGGGAAAAACAAAAAAAGAAAGAGAAATGCGTGCTGGGCCTGGCCACCGGTTCCACTCCCAAGACCCTGTACACAGAACTGGTCCGCCTGCACCGGGAAGAAAAACTGAGTTTTAAAAACGTAGTCACTTTCAACCTCGATGAGTACTACCCCATCGATAACAATGCCCTGCAGAGCTATAACCGGTTTATGAAGACCCACCTTTTTGACCTGGTGGACATCATCCCGAAAAATATTCATATCCCGGACGGGGAAATAAAAAAAGAAGATATCAAGGAGCATTGCCGGCTATATGAAAAAATGATCCAGGATGCAGGTGGAATTGACCTGCAGATACTCGGTATTGGTAACAACGGCCATATCGGTTTCAACGAACCGGGGTCGGGTATTTATTCCAGGACCCGGCTGATCACGCTGGATAATTCCACCCGGATAGCCAACTCCTATGAGTTTGCCAATATCTCCGAAGTGCCCCGGCTCGCCATTACCATGGGGATCAGCACGATTCTGAAATCAAAAAAGATCATCCTGATGGCCTGGGGCAGTGCCAAGGCCCCGGTGATCAAAAAAGCAGTGGAAGATGATGACAGCGAACAGGTCCCGGCTTCTTTATTGCAAAACCATGATGATGTATCATTCGTGGTGGATGATGCCGCTGCCGCTGAACTGACCCGCAATAAATCGCCCTGGCTCACCGGGGATTGTGAATGGACACCCCGTATGATCCGGAAAGCCGTGGTGAACATGGCCCTTAAACTGAAAAAACCGGTACTGAGCTTAACGAACAGTGACTACAATGAATATGGCCTGAGCGACCTGCTGGTGGAGAAAGGAGATGCTTACGCAATCAACCTGCAGGTCTATTATATGTTGCGGGATTCCATTACCGGCTGGCCCGGCGGAAAACCCAATGCCCACCTGCCCACTCACCCGGAGCGATCAACCCCTTACCCCAAACGGGTCATTATCTTTTCCCCGCACCCGGACGACGATATCATCAGTATGGGCGGTACTTTCCAACGCTTGCAGGAACAGGGACATGAAGTTCATGTGGGCTACCAGACCAGCGGTAATATCGCAGTAACGGATGAATTTGTGACCCGCTTTCTGGATTTCGCTGTGGGCTTTGAAGAGATCGCAGGCATTGACACCAGAAAATCAGGCAAGATCCTCGAAGATGCCCGTAAATTTTTACGGCGGAAAAAATCAAACCAGGTGGACACCCCCACCATCCGCGCCATTAAAGGCCTGATCCGCCGCGGCGAAGCAAAAGCCACCTGCCGTTATGTGGGCATCAAGGATGAAAATATTCATTTCCAGAACCTTCCTTTTTATGAAACAGGAACGATTGAAAAAAAGCCAATGGGCGAAAAAGATGTGAAGGTTACCATGGAATTGTTACGGGAAATAAAACCCCACCAGGTCTATTGCGCCGGCGATTTCGCCGACCCGCACGGCACCCATATTGTTTGCTTCAACGTGGTGGTGGAAGCCCTGAAGCGGATCAAAGCGGCCGGGGACGACTGGATCGGTGATTGCTGGCTCTGGCTGTATAAAGGCGCCTGGCAGGAGTGGAATATCGAGGAAATTGAAATGGCCATACCCATGAGTCCCGACCAGGTGCTGAAAAAACGCTTTGGCATTTTTATTCACCAGTCCCAGAAAGATATGGTCCCCTTCCAGGGAAGTGATTCCCGTGAGTTCTGGCAGCGGGCCGAGGAACGGAATGCTGCGACAGCCAATCTTTATGCCGACCTGGGACTCACCCATTATGCCGCCATGGAAGCTTTTGTGAGATGGCAATATTAACTATGATTTTTTGCCGATTTCCCTTATTTTTATAGACAACAAAAAACGTACTATGTCAATTTTCAAATCGAGTAACCCCGCCCTGCAGGAAAAAACCTACCAGGGTACCATCCTGGAAGGAATCAGTACAGGTGAAGAAATGACACTGAAAGGAACGCTGAATAAATTCGGAGTTATGATCATGCTGATGATCGGATCCACTTTGTTTGCCTGGAGCCAGTTTTACAAGGGAAGTGATCCCATGCCCCTGATGATGACCGGTGTATTTGGTGGCCTGGCACTCGCTGTGGTAATGGCCTTTAAGATGAAATGGGCCACCTGGCTGGCTCCCGCTTATGCCGTACTGGAAGGCCTGTTTGTAGGTTCCGTTTCGGCTATTTATGATTATCTCTATCCCGGACTTCCCGTGCAGGCCGTGGCCCTGACCCTGCTGGTCACCCTGATCATGTTCCTGGTCTACCGCTACCGGATTATAAAAGTCACCCAAAAATTAAGAATGGTGGTTGTCGTGGCTACCTCTGCGATCGCATTGTTTTACCTGGTGCAATGGCTGACTTACGCTTTTTCGGGTTCTGCGGTTGGCTCCTCCCTCACCAATTCCAATACCCCGCTCAGTATCGGGTTTTCCGTACTGGTAACCGGCCTGGCTGCCTTTAACCTGCTCCTGAATTTCGACACCATTGAAAAAGGAGTGGAAGTGAAAGCACCTAAATACATGGAATGGTACAGCGCTTTTGGATTACTGGTCACCGTGGTATGGTTATACCTGGAAATCCTCCGCCTGCTTTCCAAACTGAAGAACTAACCTGAACACAATAATATTCCCGAAAGCCGCATCCTGAACGATGCGGTTTTTTTGTTTTGTACAAATCAATAACAGAAGCAATAAAGCGGACAACCCTTTCTGCGAACATGCCAGACTGTGGGAGCTCCATTTCCAGGCCGGCCAATCCCCTGACACCAGACTGGTCCTCCTGCAAAAATGCCCTGTTGTAAGTCCCTTTTCCCTGAATAAACAGTGTAGAATGAAGGATGACCTGCCGCCGAAGTTTAACCTGATTGTGCATGATTAGCAGGTACCCTTCATTGTAAGGAAAACAAAACCGGGGCAAAAAAAAACCGCAGCGGTTGCTGCGGCTTTCATACAGGAAAATATGATCAGAAGCGGGCGGTAAGACCAATTTGTGCAATTGATCCTCCCACATAACCTACTTCGAGATAAGCACCGATGTTTGATGAGAAATAGTATTTCGCACCCAGTTGCCCGGAAAAACCGAAAGCAGTCGGAACGGCGAAAGAGCCACCGCTGGTTCCACCGTCTGCATCCTTGTACTTATATTTAAAGTTATAATACCCGAGGCCTACCCCTACATAAGGGTCGAATTTATCAGACTGGCCAAAATGGTAGTTCGCTCTTGCCAGGGCGGAGATATTAGTCAGGGATTCTTCGTAATTGTAACTGGGTTCGCTGGGGTCTTTGTAGGTACCTTTCACCTGTGAATACCCAAGCGCGATACCTACACTGATCTTTTCGGCGGCGCCGTATTCGTAGGTCAGGGCAACAGGACCCGTGGCGGTCGTTTTGTAAGACCCCCCGCTGAAGCCACCGGCCAGTTTAAACAGGGTCTTCCAGATATTTCCAAAGCCATAACCTAAGGACACAGTGGAACTCCCCTGGGTATAGGCCTGGTCATACTGGGCAAAAGCGGACGTGGAGGAAGCCATTAAAAAAATGGCTGTGATAAGGGTTAATTTTTTCATGTACAATTTGAGTTTTAAGGTTTATAATAGGTGCAAACATAGAAAACGCATTTTAATAATCAAATGATCCACCTTTTTAATTAAAATATTTTTTATTGCCCCTGATCAATCCTTTCGTTCCAGGATCAAATACAGCTTTACGTTAATCTATGTGGCTTATATCCCCGGAAACAGGCCCGTTACAGCTTGTTGATTTCCGGTAGCAGAGTTATGGCAGCCAGGCAAGGGGATTAAAATAATAACCCGGCTATAAAAGCCGGGTTATTATCTTTTGTGA
>JBBIGW010000178.1:0-6061 GCA_037447355.1 Bacteroidia bacterium
ACCTGTTCACTCACGCCGTCAATTTCAAAAAGGATACGGCCTGGTTTCACCACGGCAGCCCAGAACTCCAGGTTACCTTTACCCTTACCCATCCGCACTTCGGCCGGCTTACGGGTGATCGGCTTATCGGGAAAAATGCGGATCCATACATTACCTTCCCTTTTCATTTCACGGGTAAGCGCCTGGCGGGCCGCCTCGATCTGGCGGTCAGTGATCCAGTGCTGATCCAGTGCTTTTAAAGCATAAGAACCAAATGCAATGGTTGTACCTCTTTTGGCATCGCCTTTCATGCGGCCTTTCTGCATCTTCCTGTGCTTCGTTCTTTTCGGTTGTAACATTTTTTTTAAGCTTTGAACCAAGAGTTGTGAGTTTCGGACTCCTCCTCTCTGGCAATTAAACTTTTATTTTACTGTAACGGCTCGTAGCTCATAGCTCGTAACCCGTAACTTTTATTTTAGTTTCTCCGGTCGCCTCTTCCGCCACCGCCCCTGCGGTCACCACCACCCCGGCGGTCATCGCGCCGGTCACGGCGGTCCCCATGATCTTCCCTTCTTTCGCGGCGGTCACTTACATCACTCTTGCCACCTACGAAATTGGGATTCAGGTCACGCTTGGCCAGTACCTCACCTTTACAAATCCATACCTTGATACCGATTTTGCCATATACGGTTTGGGCAAATACATTGGCGTAATCAATATCCATACGGAAGGTATGCAGCGGTACACGACCTTGCTTGATCTCCTCCGAGCGGGCAATTTCTGAACCACCCAGGCGGCCGGATACTTTTACCTTAATCCCTTCAGCCCCCATCCGGAGTGCGGAAGCGATGGACATTTTGATCGCCCTTTTATAGTTGATCCGGTTTTCGATCTGGCGGGCGATGGTATCCCCCACGATCATGGCATCCAGTTCAGGACGGCGGATCTCCAGGATGTTGATCTGCACATCGTCTTTACCGGTCAGTTTTTTCAGTTCCTCTTTGATACGGTCAACCTCTCCGCCTCCCTTACCGATGATGATCCCCGGTTTGGAAGTGTGGATAGTAACGATCAGTTTACCCAGGGTTCTCTCAATAACGATCTTGGAGATACCGCCCTTGTTGATACGGGCATTCAGGTAGGTTCTGATCTTGTGATCTTCGATTAGTTTACCAGCATAGTCTTTCTTGCTGCCGTACCAGTTAGATTCCCATCCGCGGATGATACCTAACCTGTTACCAATCGGATTTGCTTTTTGACCCATGTTTATTCAGGTTATTCGTTATTCGTTTAATTTTTAGATTCCTTGGTGTCCACGATCACCGTAACATGATTGCTGCGTTTGCGGACACGGTAACCACGGCCCTGCGGGGCGGGACGCATTCTCTTTAAGGTCCGGGCACCATCCACGAAGATGGTCTTCACCACCAGCTGGCTTTCATCACCACCCTCATTTTTCTGCTTCCAGTTGCTGATCGCACTCAGTACCAGCTTGCGCAGGGGAACTGCCGGATGCTTGGGGTTATGTTCCAACTCAGCCAGTACTTTCTCCACTTTCTGGCCACGGATCAGGTCGGCCAGCAAGCGCATTTTACGGGGCGAGGTCGGATAATTTCTCAGTTTAGCTACTGCTTCCATTTTAATAAGTTTCTGGTTTATCCTTCTTTTTTAGAGTGTCCTTTGAACTGGCGGGTGGGGGCAAATTCACCGAGCTTATGGCCAACCATAAATTCAGTTACATAAACCGGGATGAACTTGTTGCCGTTATGCACCGCAAACGTGTGTCCCACAAAGTCAGGCGTAATAGTGGAGCGGCGGCTCCAGGTCTTGATTACACCCTTCTTGTTTTTCCCTTCGTTAATGGCATCTACCTTTTTTTCAAGGTGGGTTGCCACATAAGGACCTTTTTTAATCGAACGAGCCATGTTTTATGTCGTTGAGTTGTTAATGAGATTGATTACTTGGACAGCTTGCTTCCGTTCTTACGCTGGATGATCATCTTGTCACTTCCCTTTCCTTTGGTTCTTGTCTTCAGACCCCTGGAGTACTGGCCGTTCCGGCTCCGGGGCTGTCCGCCGGATGCTTTACCTTCACCACCACCCATCGGGTGATCCACCGGGTTCATCGCCACCCCACGGTTGCGGGGTTTGATACCCTTCCACCTGTTCCGCCCGGCCTTACCCATACTCTGCAGGCTGTGATCGCTGTTGCTGACCACCCCTACGGTGGCGTAACAGTTGATCAGCACTTTCCTCAGCTCACCGGAAGGCATTTTCAGGATCGCGTATTTTTCTTCTTTGTTGGTCAGCTGGGCAGAGGAACCGGCACTGCGGGCCAGTTTACCACCCTGTCCGGGCTGCATTTCAATATTGTGAATGTTGGTACCCAGCGGCATATTCTTCATCGGGAGTGAGTTGCCCACTTCGGGCGCCACATCTGCACCGCTTTCCACGGTAGCACCTACCTGCAGTCCCTGGGGAGCCAGGATATAACGTTTCTCTCCATCTGCATAATTCAGCAGGGCGATGAACGCTGTACGGTTCGGGTCATACTGGATGGATTCCACGGTAGCCGCACCGGTCTTGTTTCTTTTGAAATCAATGATGCGGTACTTCTTCTTGTGTCCGCCGCCTCTGTAACGCATGGACAGGTGACCGGAGGAGTTACGACCGCCGGTGCGGGGCTTGGCTTCCACCAGGCTCTTTTCGGGTTCATTGGTGGTAACTTCTGCATAGGCGTTACCAATCCTCCAACGGGTACCGGCTGTAACGGGTTTAAATTTTCTTAATGCCATTTTAAATAATCACTTTAATTGTTCTGATTCCAACACTTCGCGGCGGTTGATTGCCATTCTTCGGTCTCCGTAGCTTCAGCGAAGGAGACCCTGCCGGGCTAAATATTCGAATACAAATCGATATTCTCCCCTTCAGCTACAGTTACAAAGGCCTTTTTATAAGCCGGCTTCCGGCCGGAGATCACACCGGATTTGGTAAAGCGGCTTTTGTTTTTACCGGGAACCACAGCCGTATTCACGCCTGTAACAGTCACCCCGTAAAAGCTTTCCACTGCTTTTTTGATTTCCAGTTTATTTGCCTTGCGGGCCACTTTGAAAGCATAGCGGTGCAGTTTGTCCTGCTGGGCATTTGCTTTTTCGGTCAAAATGGGCTTTATCAATACTTCAGAAAGTTTCATCTGAATTCAATTTTTTATTTTTAAAATACACCCTCTCGTCAGGCTGCGTTTTCCGAAGCCTATGCTTCCGCTTTTTCATCATCCGCGAAGATCTTCGCGGCACTCTCCGTCAGTATCAGTACTTCAGAGTTTACAATGTCATAGGTGTTGATATCACTCAGCAGGGTACCCAGTACAGAAGGCACATTGCGCAGGGACAATTCCACATTGTCATTGTATTCCGGTTGCACAAACATTATTTTTTTGTCAGCTACTTTCAGGCTGCCCATAATGTCCATAAAACTTTTGGTTTTCGGGGTATCCAGGCTGATATCCTCCACCACCAGGATCGCGTTCTCCTTTGCTTTATAGCTCAGCGCTGATATCTTGGCCAGGTCCTTCACCTTCCGGTTCACTTTGATATCATACGAATGCGGCTTGGGGCCGAAGATCGTACCACCTCCCTTGTATAAAGGGTTGCGGATATTACCTTTCCGGCTTCCACCGGTACCTTTCTGGCGGTGCAGCTTGCGGCTGGCACCCTGCACTTCAGCACGGGTCTTTACTTTGTGCGTTCCCTGGCGCTGGGCGGCGAGGTATTGTTTAACGGCCAGGTAGATAACGTGGTTATTGGGCTCAGCACCGAAGATCTCCTCCGGCAGCTCCACTGTTCTGCCTGTGGCTTTACCTTTTGTATTTAGAACTTCAACTTTCATTTTCTGTTATTTATCAACGCTCCGCGGATCAGCAACCCGCAAACGTTATTATTTCTGAATTAATACGATTGAACCGATATGACCCGGTACAGAACCGCTGACCAGGATATAATTCTTCTCCGCGAAGATCTTCACCACTTTCAGGCCCTTCATCTTCACGCGGTCATTACCCATACGACCGGCCATCCGTACCCCTTTCATTACCCGGCTGGCATCAGAAGAGTTACCGAGTGAACCCGGAGCCCGCTGACGGTCGTGCTGACCGTGTGACTGCTGGCCCACCCCATGGAAACCATGGCGCTTTACCACACCCTGGAAACCCTTACCTTTTGTGGTACCCACAACTTCCACCTTATCGCCTTCCGCGAAGATGTCAACTGTAATGGTTTCACCAATATTTTTTTCAATTGCAAAATCCCTGAATTCTTTAGAGAAGCGCTTGGGAGCTGTCTGCGCTTTTGCGAAGTGGTTCACTTCGGCTTTGGAGGAATGCTTTTCTTTTTTGTCGCCAAAAGAAAGCTGGAGAGCACTGTACCCGTCTGACTCGGCGGTCTTGACCTGGGTGACTACACAGGGACCTGCTTCAATGATTGTACAGGCCGTCTGCTTACCGGAGGGATCGAAGATGCTGGTCATCCCGACTTTTTTCCCAATAATACCTTTCATGTTTCTGAGTTTATGCCTCAAGGTTATTGGGACATTCTTCTGAAACCAGGTAACGGCCGTCACGCTGTGTTTTTCGAAGAGTCAATCCCCGTTTGCCACCGACCTTTTCTGTTAGTCTCCGAAGCTTCAGCGAAAGGGATCCTTGTGATCCCGGCTGAACTCGTCATCCGTTCCTGGATGCCCACTTTTGCCAAAGCTGCAGTGGGTGATAGAAGTACCGGCAGTAAACAAACCCTGAATGGCTTGTTTTATGTTTATCAGCCAGAGCTCTTTTCCTTATCTTCCGAAGCTTCAGCGAAGGAGGATCCTTCTTTGTGCTTCCGGATAATCAAGTTGAGAGATAGCAATTACTTAAATCAATTTATAAGAACTAAATTTGGACAAAGCGGAGCGTACTACGCCTTGATCTCTACTTCCACACCACTGGGAAGATCCAGTTTACTCAGCGCATCCACCGTACGGCTGGAAGAAGTGTAAATATCCAGTAACCGCTTGTGGGTGGCCAGCTGGAACTGCTCACGGCTTTTCTTATTCACGTGCGGGGAACGCAATACGGTAAAAATTTTCCGGCGGGTAGGCAGGGGAATGGGTCCTGTTACCACGGCTCCGGTACTGCGCACCGTTTTTACGATCTTTTCAGCAGATTTATCCACCAGGTTGTGATCGTAAGACTGTAATTTGATTCTGATTCGCTGAGACATGTGTAAAATCCCAATTTTCTTTTGGGAGTGCAAAGGTAAGGGCGAAGGATATACCTTCCAAATAGTTGGGAAAGAATTTTATAGCCTGTGGACAAACTCTTTTCCACGGCTGTAGATTAGTCCAGTTTTCGCAATTGCAGGGCCAGGGTGGCAAAACCACCCAGTTCCGTGTGCTCTACCCTAAAAGTATGATTCCCATTTAAATAGAGTTTTATTTTTCGGTTCGGAGATTCGTCGAATATGTATTTGGCCGGCTCCCACTCATCCAGAACCAGTGCCCCGTCCACCCATACCCTGACCGCATCATCCCAGGTTACCGAAAGTTCATAATTCCCTTCCGGTATTTTTGCACTGCCATTCCCGATGGTAATAAACTGAGGGTATTGCTTGTCCCCCGCCCGGATCCCACCCCACCATGCAAAGTCGATCCGGTCGGTATTTTCCACCCGGACCGGGGATTTTTTGTCTAATTGCTGCATATACTCCGGGTATTTTACCGGGTTGGACATTGAATCAAAAGCATACCAGGCCAGGTCCCAGTCGATCGGCTGAAAAAATTTCCGGAACCGGAAATTCCAGGGCTGCCCGGCCTTTCTTTTTTCCCCAAACGGCGTAGTGATCGCATCCCCGGTATATTCCAGTTCAACATGGATATCCGTCCGGGGCGCTTTTACTTTCCTCGCCGTAATACTGGCCGGGAACACACCGCTCATGGCCGAAAATCCTTCCGCCCCGCTGAAACTTTTTATTTTCCATTTCCCTTTCGGACCCAGCAAGTCAAATTTCATTTCGGTTGAAGTATCGGTCGGGTTGGTATTCCAGATAATG
>JBBIGW010000179.1:0-6042 GCA_037447355.1 Bacteroidia bacterium
GAACAACCGGGAAAGTGGAATACCGGGTTAAAGCTACTACTGCACAGGGTGCGGTTTCTTATTCCAATGTGGTGAATGTAACCATCCAGAGCTATGTGCCGATCCTCCGGTTCTATATGCCCGGCGGATACCAGGCAGCTACAGGAAATGGTAATAACTGGGATCCGGGAACAGCGCCTGAATTTATCCGGGACCTGAGACCGGCCGCATTGAATAAACTATACTACCTGTACATTTACCTGCCGGCCAATGCCGAGTTCAAGGTTACGCAAGGCCGTTCATGGGATGTTAACTATGGCGGAACCGGTGGAAACCTCTCAGCCGGCGGAGCTAATTTCTCCGTTCCCACTGCAGGCTATTACCGGATTTCCATCGACCGCGTGAATCTGAAATACGATATCCGTGAAGGCAGAATGGGATTTGTAGGTGGAGCCACCGGCGCAGGCTGGACCCCCGCCAATGTGTTCCCGAACTATGCGATGGGTACGGCTGCCACAAACCTGTTTGTCGGTCTTACAGACTTTACTACCGGCGGCTGGAAACTCATCGACCACAATGACTGGAACAATGGGGATATTACGGTGCTGAATGCCCGGAGTTACGGATCAGCCGGCCCCGGCGGAAGTTCATTGCTGATCAACGATGCCAATATGCCTGATATCGGAACCGCCGGTCGTTACCGGGTGATCTGGGATGGCAGGAATGTCGATAACATAAAATATGAAATGTCACCCGCTACGGAAATGCGCGTTGTAGGGGATGGTATCCAGGGTGTAAACGCCTGGGATCCCGCCGCCAGTCCGCAAATGACCTATAGCGGTAACGGGGTCTGGACCCTGACCCTGACCCTCGTTGGGAATAAGGATATTAAATTCCTTGCCGGCAATGCATGGGGCGCCTTCGATTATGAAGACAACAGTGGCGGCAGCCAGGCTACCGGTACCCCGAGAGCTATTAAATGGGAAGGTGGAAGCAACTTTAAAACACCAACGGTTACAGGTTCCTATACCATTACGTTGAATGAGCATACGCAAACGGTTACAATTAACTAAAACCGTGTATAAATATTAAGTACAAGACGCCGCCTCGCAAGGGCGGCGTCTTAGTTTTACAGATGAAAACGACAGTAGTGCATTTTATGGCGGTCCTCCTGTTATGGACTGGAGCGCTTTCAGGATCCTGCAAGCCCGGGAAACCCACCCCTGCGCCCGTAGCCGAAATTCCTTTTGCCAAAGGAGCCGATGTCAGCTGGGTCACTGAAATGGAAGCAGCCGGCCGGAAATTTTACAATACCTCCGGGTTTGAAGAGGAGTGCATATCTATCCTGAAAAACCTGGGGATGAATGCAATCCGCCTGCGGGTATGGGTGAATCCGGCCGCGGGGTGGAACAATACAGCCGATGTGCTGGCCAAGGCGATCCGGGCCAAAAACCTGGGAATGCGTATCATGATTGATTTCCATTACAGTGATACCTGGGCTGACCCGGGCCAGCAGGCCATACCGGCTGCCTGGGCGGGACAAAGCCTGGCGGAACTGCAAACCTCCGTTTACAATCACACGTATAATGTGCTGGCGAACCTGAAGAACAACGGGGTGACCCCTGAATGGGTGCAGGTGGGAAATGAAACCGATAACGGGATGCTCTGGCCTGCCGGGAAGGCTTCCCTGGATATGGCCGCATTTGCCTCGCTGGTCAAGCAGGGATATAATGCGGTAAAAGCGGTGGATCCTTCCATCAAGGTAATTGTTCATCTCTCGAACGGCTATGATAACAATCTCTACCGCTGGATCTTTGACGGGCTGATCAGCAACGGAACAAGCTGGGATATTATTGGCATGTCTTTGTACCCGGGGGCCACTGACTGGTCCACCCGGAATGACCAGTGCCTGTATAATATCAATGACCTCATCAGCCGATATGGCCGGGAAGTGATGATCACTGAAGTAGGGATGAGCTGGGACCAGTCCGCCGCCTGCCTGGCATTCTTAACGGACCTGATCGGGAAAATGAAAGCGGTTCCGGGAAATAAAGTACTGGGGGTCTTTTATTGGGAGCCTGAATGCAGCGTCAACTGGAACGGGTATCCCAAAGGCGCTTTTGATAATTCCGGTAAGCCAACGATTGCGTTAAATGCCTTCCGGTAGGCCCGCTACGTTGCATAGTTCAGTAACTTGGATCTATGAAACGCCTTGCCATTGTTCTGCTCTTTATTATACCCCTGGCGCAACCGTTGTCTGCCCAGCGGCAGCAACTGAATTTTGACAGGAACTGGTCATTCAGCTTTGGCCATGCCGCTGATCCGGCCAGGGATTTTAATTATTCCATTGCGAATATTTTCTCCAAGTCAGGAGCCGCACCGTCTACGGCTATTGATCCACGTTATGATGACAGCAAATGGAGAAAACTGGACCTGCCGCATGACTGGGCCGTGGAACTTCCCTTTGTACGGAAAGAAAATTTTGATGTTATGGCCCATGGATACAAACCTGTGGGCGGCCTGTTTCCTGAGACCAGTATCGGCTGGTACCGGAAACATTTTACAGTGGCCCGTTCCGACTCCGGCCAGCGGTTTCAATTGCAGTTCGACGGGATTTTCCGGGCTGCTGATTGCTGGATCAATGGTTTTTACCTCGGCCATAATCAAAGCGGCTACCTGGGAGTGCAGTATGATATTACGGACTTTGTCAGCTATGACAGGGACAATGTAGTGGTGGTAAGAGCCGATGCCACACAGTACGAAGGCTGGTTTTATGAAGGAGCCGGTATATACCGTCATGTATGGCTGAACCGGTTTAGCAATACGCATATCATCCCCCAGGGTGTATTTGCCTATTCAGCAGTTAACGGAAACCAGGCTGTTGTAACTGTTGAAACAACAGTGTCCAATGAATCGTTGGACAAGGCCGGTTGTTCCGTGTTTACCTATATCACTGACCGGGGCGGCAAAAAGCTGGCACAGTCAAAAGAGCAGCCCCTTGTTTTACCAGTAAACGGAACCGCTGTTGTAAAACAAAGCCTGGCTCTTGCCGGGATCAGGAAATGGTCCCTGGATGACCCCTACCTCTACCGGGTGGTATCGGTGGTTAAGCAAAATGGAAAAACGTTAGACAGTGTGAAGTTTCGCTATGGGATCCGTACCATTGATATTAGGTCCGATGGTATTTTTCTCAATGGAGAATACCTGAAACTCAAAGGAGTCAACAACCACCAGGATCATGCGGGTCTCGGGAGCGCTTTGCCTGGTTACCTGCAGTACTACCGCATCGGCTTGTTGAAAAGAATGGGTGCGAATGCTTATCGCACGAGTCACCATGCACCCGGTCCCGAATTACTGGATGCCTGTGACAGCCTCGGTATGCTGGTAATGGATGAACAGCGGCTGCTCAACAGCGGTCCCGAGTACATGAGCCAGTTTGAACGGTTGGTCAGGAGAGACCGGAGCAGGCCCTCCGTCTTTATCTGGTCCATCGGTAATGAAGAAGGATGGATCCATGCCAACAGTACCGGGAAAAGAATCGCCCAGGCTTTTATTGCCAGACAAAAAGAGCTGGATCCCACCCGCACCTGCACGTACGCGGCGGACCTGGGTAATGTTTATAAAGGGGTGAATGAAGTGATCCCGGTCCGTTCCTTTAACTACCGGCAATTTGCGGTGGCGGATTATCACCGGGATCATCCGGGGCAACCCATCATCGGTACAGAAATGGGCAGCACGGTTACCACACGCGGTATTTATACAAAAGATACCATCCGTGGTTATGTACCAGACCAGGATATCACCGCTCCCTGGTGGGCCAGTAAGGCGGAAGACTGGTGGACCTTAGCGGCTACAAATGATTACTGGCTGGGAGGGTTTATATGGACCGGCTTCGATTACCGCGGTGAACCCACGCCGTATCAGTGGCCCAATATTAATTCCCATTTCGGGGTGATGGATATCTGCGGTTTTCCCAAGAATATTTATTACTACTACAAAAGCTGGTGGACCGATGAAGACGTATTGCACATCTCCCCGCACTGGAACTGGAAGGAAAAAGCGCCCGGCTGGAATAAAAAGGAGGGTGACCCGGTGGACGTATGGGTGAATACCAATGCGGATAATGTAGAGTTGTTCCTGAATGGGAAAAGCCTTGGCAAAAAAGATATGCCCCGTAACAGTCACCTGGTCTGGACTGTAAATTATCAACCAGGTACCCTGGAAGCCGTGGCCTATAAGAAAGGAAGAAAAATAACCAGCAAAGTGGAAACCACCGGGCTTCCGGCGGAAGTAGTGGTGACACCTTACAAACCAACGATACTGGCTGATGGCAAAGATGCAACTGTACTAAATATTACTGTACTTGACCGGGAAGGCAGGGAAGTGCCGGATGCAGATAACCTGGTTAAGTTTACGATCGAAGGAGAGGGTAAAATTATCGGCGTGGGTAATGGAGATCCCAGTAGCCATGAACCGGATAAATGTACAGAGGGAGCCTGGCAACGGACCCTGTTCAACGGGAAATGCCAGGTTATTATCCAGGCAGGTACAAGGCCCGGTATGATTAAGTTTGAGGCGAAAGCAACCGGCCTTTGGTCCGGCGGTACAGATATTCAAACAATTTCCCCGGAAGAAGTCGCGACGATTTCGGCCGACGATAAATATAAACTGACTGCTGAGCAGGCGAAGAAAAGAGATGTGGGAAAGATGCTGGGCGCGGATATCTCCTTCCTGCCTGAACTGGAAGCAAGGGGCATGAAATTCTCAGATCAGGGTGTTCAGCGGGATGCGATACAAATACTAAAGGAGCATGGATTCAATTATGTACGGCTCCGGCTTTTTCACAACCCGGCTGCAGACAGCGGGTATTCACCCGGTAAAGGATTTTGCGACCTGGAACATACAAAACAGGTGGCCAAAAGGGTAAAGGCGGCGGGCATGAAACTGTTATTGGATTTTCATTACAGTGATTACTGGGCCGATCCGGGCAAACAGTACAAGCCGGCTGCCTGGAAATCCCTTTCTTTTGAAAACCTGAAAAATGAAGTATATGAATACACCAGGCGGGTCATGCAGGAACTGAAGGAACAGGGAACCACACCGGATATGGTGCAGGTGGGGAATGAGATCAACCACGGCATCCTCTGGCCGGAAGGCAATGTCAGTCATTTCGACGGGCTGGCCCGGTTAGTCAATGCAGGAACCGCTGCGGTGAAGTCGGTGGACCCGGCTGTTATCATGATGCTGCATGTGGCATTGGGCGGGCAAAACGATGAGTCCGTTTTTTTTATTGACAATATGCTGGCCCGCGGGGTTCATTTCGATGTGATCGGTGAATCGTATTATCCGAAATGGCACGGAACCCTGGAGGACCTGGAAAATAATCTCAATGACCTGTCCCGGCGATACGATAAGGATGTGATCGTGGTGGAATATTCGCACCGGAAAGAAGCGGTGAATAAGATTGCGTTTGAAGTGAAGGGTGGCAAAGGAAAGGGAACCTGTATCTGGGAGCCCCTGAGCACCTGGGAGAAATTCTTTGATGAGAAAGGAAATGCCAACAGCCTGCTGGGATTGTATGACGAGATCAGCAGGAAATACATAAACCCGGTAACCCCAAAATAAATATGGAAGGCGGATACAGGATACCCGAAGCGTTGCAGCAATTTATACGTACGCAGACACTGGTGGTCCGGTCGCCCGGCCGGATCAACCTGATCGGGGAACATACGGATTATAATAACGGGTTTGTATTGCCGGCGGCGATTGATAAAGCAGTGTATGTGGCTGTTGAAAAAACAGGCGGACCGGATTACCGTCTTCATTCGGTTGACTTCAATGAAACAGTGACCGTTGCGGCTGCAGGGATCAAACCGGCGCCGGGTCATTGGTCCACCTATATACTGGGCGTGGTGGCACAGTTAACCGGCAGGGGTTTCCGGGTTCCCGGTTTTTCAATGACGGTTTACGGGGATGTGCCGCTGGGTGCGGGACTATCCTCTTCCGCGGCCATTGAATGTGCCACGGCTTTTGCCCTGAATGAATTACTGGGCTTCGGACTTT
>JBBIGW010000180.1:0-6030 GCA_037447355.1 Bacteroidia bacterium
GGGAATGCGGAAGGAAAATCCCCTGTAACCGGTTTTTCTTTCATATACATGGATGCTTTCACAATACTGGTTCAGTTCATTGGGATTGCCCCGGTGGTTGTAAGAAAAATAATGAAGGTGGACCCGTGTACCGGCTTCCTGCAAGGCTTTGATCCGGCAGAACATATCGATCGCTCCCCCGTAATCAGCGGGCCAGGGAGTGTCAAGGCAAACGATATGCAGGTGCCGGTTCAAATAGCAAAAAGGGTTTTGTAAAAGCTGACCAGTTTTTTTTCTTCTTCCTGCCAGTGGATGGATTCCCTGGCTTTGAGGCAGTTTTGACGGAGCCTGTAATACAGAACATCATCTTCCAGCAAATTGTTGAGTGCGTCCGCGATTCTTTTGGGCGCCAGGTTATCAATCAATACCGCCACTTCATATTTCTTGTTCATTTTCCGGTATTCCGGGTAGTCCACCGTTACCTGTGGCAGGCCGGCATGTACATAATCAAAAAATTTATTGGGGAGGGCAAGGTATTGGTTCAATCCCTCTTTTTCCGGAACCGCCACCCCGATATAGGCCTGCTGGGCGATGGTCCATAATGCTGCCGGGGAAAGCATACCCCTTAGTTCCACTTTATCCTGCAACTGGTATTCGGCCAGCAATTTTTTCAGGGACTCCATAAAATTGCCGTCCCCGCAAATAACCAGCCTTGCTTTTACCCATTTCATAGCAGGTATGAGGTATTCAAAGCCCCGGGCTTCATTAACGGCCCCCTGGTACACAATAAATTTTTCTCCAGCGGTTTTATTTCCCATTGGCTGCAGGACCGGAACATTCCGGATGGTTTTATACTCCACCCCGTAACGCCGGTAGAATTCTTCAGCGATGCTTTCACTCACGGTATAGCCCCATTTGAAGCGGGGTACGGCTCTTTTTTCGACACCCAGCCAGAAGCGGTGCACACCCGGCCGGCTGATCACTTCCTTTAATTCAGAGAACAATTCATGTGCATCGTAGACGCGGGGAATCCTTTTCAGCCGGGAGATAAGCAGGCAGGGGAGGATCGTATCGAGGTCAATGGCACAAATGCCGTCCATGCGTTTAAACAGCAGGAAAAAGAACAGGCGGATATTGTATTCCGTGTAAAACAATTTACCCTTACTGAACCAGCACCGGATCCTCCGTTGCCGGAATTGCTGTTCAACCAGGGGCAGCGAACCCGGGCGCAAGCGTCCTGCCAGGACCACATCAAATCCGGCCGAAGCCAGTGAATGGCAGATCCGGTGCATCCGCTGGTCGTAGGTCAGGTCATTCGTAACTGTGAAGTAGATCCGTTTCAATTCCGGTGGTTGAATGAAAAAGGTTTTGCAAATATGCAAAACCTTAAGCACTTATCGGTTGACCGGTATTTTACTGGCCCATATTCATTCCTTCTGTACCGTCTCCCTGGTTGCGGTTATTTTTTCGTTTGAACAGGTTCGGGTCGAATTTGCCAAACCGCCAGCTGAAGTTCAGCCGGAAGATCTGCGGATCACGGCGGCGGAACAGTTCCTGTGTGAAATAGGCAGATTGGGAGTAGATATTCTGGCGGCGTGTCCGGAAAATATCATTCACGTTTAAAGAAAAAGAGGCCTGTTTGTTTTTCATGAATTCATAGCGCAACCCCGCGTCCACGTAATAATTGGCTTTTACATATCCCTGGGAGGCGCCGGACTGTCCAAACATGCCGCCACCCCCGAACATTCCCCCGCCGCCCCGGCCACCCCCGCCGCTACCGCCCGGGGGCAGGATGGTTTTAGACTGATATTCGCCGGACAACTGCAGAATGAAATTCTTTGGCAGCTTAAAGGTATTGTTGAGTTTGAAGAACCAGCTGGCAAAAGGGTCCTGTTCCGGCTGTGCCGGGTTATCCAGTTTGATCTTCGAGGTGAACAGGTTCAGGTTGCTGGTCATATCCCAGTATTTGGCCATCTTGTTTTTGGAAACCAGTTCAAACCCCGTCACATAACCGGAACTGGCATTGATATAGGTATTGATCAGCACTTCTTTGCCGCCGCTATTGGTTTCCTTGTCCTGGTAACGGGTGATCAGGTCCGTTGTATTTTTGTAATAGGCGGAAGCAATGAAATTATCCTTGTTCTTAAATGTTTTCTGGTAGGATAATTCCAGTGAATGGGTGAATTCCGGGCTCAGTTCCGGATTACCCCGGCTGATATTGAGGGAATCGGAATAATCGGTAAAAGGGTAGAGCTGGAAAAAATTCGGCCGGTTGATCTTCCGGGAATAGTTCAGCTGCAGGTCCTGTTCTTTTTTTAATTTCTGGCTCAGGAAAATGCTGGGGAATAAACTGACCGGGAATTTGATATGGAATGCCTGGTCTTTGTCGGGCAGTTTGCCTTCATAGTCTGAACTTTCCAGGCGCAATCCCAGCTGGTATCCGAAATTCTTAACCTGGCTGGAATAGGTGGTATAAGCCGCAAAAATATTATCAAGACTGCTGTAGTTTACGGAAAGCTCCGGGTTGTAGTTCAGCGTGCCGCCGGGGCCCAATATGTAAAAATCATTTTTGTTAGCTACTTTCCGGAACTGGGTCCTTAAGCCCATTTCCAGTTTTGACTTTTCGGTCAGGGGTTTGGTGTAGTCAGTTTGCAGTACAATATTCTGGTTGGTACCGCTGCCATTTTGCTGCTGGCTGTAGGAACTCAGGTAGCTGTTGCCCGGCATTTTGTAGTAGTCGGCCAGTACCTCGTTGATATTGGTATTCTTACTCCGGTTAAAATTCACATCCGCCGTCCATTCTTCTCCCTGTTTCGGAAACAGGTGCTTGAAGCTGAGCTGGGCACCGTTATGATTGAATTTAGTGTTGCTGTTGGAAAACCGCTGATTGAATGAAGACGTAACCGGGTTATAGAGAGAGTCAATCATAATGTCACTCACCGATCCGGGTTTAAAACGTCCCTGGCCGAGATTCCCGGCTACGGATAACGTGTTCCGGTTATCCAGGAAAAAATCAAACCCGGTACGGAAGAACAGGAAATTTCCCTTTGAAATGCTTTCGTCTTCCTGGTGCATAAAAGTATTGGGTGTGCCGATCAGGGTGCTGCGGTCGGTGGTACCGGTGCTGACGGATTTACGCTGGTTCAGATTCGCGTTCAGGAAGAAATTTATTTTTTCCTTGCGGATATTGATATCTCCTCCAAAACCCAGCCGGCCCCGGGAATCGATATTGCTGCGGAGGCTGCCGCTGTATCCCACCCGTTTATTCTTTTTCAGCACCACATTCAGGATACCCGCGGTGCCGCCGGATGCATCAAATTTGGCGGAAGGGTTGGTAATGATCTCCACGGATTCAATTGCATCGGCCGGGATCTGGTCAAGGCTGAGATTGGTGGGACGCCCGTCCACGAATAATTGCGGAGCGTTATTCCGCATGGTTACATTGCCGTCAATATCCACGCTGATGGAAGGTACATTGCGCATCACATCCACTGCGGTACCGCCGGCAGATACGAGGTTCTTGTCCACATTAAAGACTTTGCGGTCAATCCCCAGCCGGAGACCGGGATTGGAGGAAACGACCGTCACATTGTCCAGGATTTTTTCTTCCACATTTATTTTAATGTTCCCGAGGTCTTTGTCAAGGGCGGCCATCACCGAACTCATATCCCCGTTATTGCCACCGGGTTTCAGGTCAAAGGAAATGGTTTGTTCATGCGGTTTATAACCCACGATGGTAACCTGCAATCTGAACTGGCCAAAAGCGGGAATATTTTCCAGTCTGAAATCTCCATGGTTATCTGAGAGCATACCTGCGATCACCACTTCTTTTCTTTTCTTAGAAACAGAATCAAAACGGTTTTGCAATAACTGTACGGAGGCATATTCGATGGGTTTGGAGGATTTGGTTTCGATCAGTTTCCCGTAAAATGAACCGGTGAGTTGTGGCCGGCTTTGTCCGCCCCGGTTGCCATTCCCCTGCGTCATCTGGGCGCTTGCAGAACAAACAATTAGTAATGAAGACAGTACGAAAATAAAATTTCTCATTAAAGCGATTTGATGGTTAGACGGTTAACGGGGGGTGAACTTGCTCCGCTTCGCAGATAAATGGATAAGCGGCCTTGCGGCTATGATCAAAGGAAAACGAATTCAGGAAATTAATTCCGGGTCAGCTTGCCAGTAAGATAACGAGTACCTGCAGCAGCCCGGCCAGCAGACCCACTGCGGCTCCAAAAAGTCCCGCTAAACGGAGTTCCCCGGACAGGGAACGGTGTATTATTTTTTCCAGTTTGGCGGATGAAAATCCGGCCAGTTTCCGGCTCACTAATTCTTCGGGGTCGAGTTCCGCTTTTAGGTTACCTGCATATTGTTTCATTACAGCAGGGAACAGCAATTCTATTTCATTCAGGAAAGCTCCTTTTAATTTACCAATGGTCTTATCGCCGATGAACATACTGATCATGGGCATTTCCTTGCTTAGCCGGTTCCGCAGAAAATCATCAATATGATCTTCGATCAGCGGCATGATCTTCTTACTATTTTCCGGGCTGTTGATCTTATTCTCCAACTCCTCAAATGAAAGGAATTCCTCGCTGACCAGTTTGCCCAGGCTTTCCCCTACTTGTAATTTTCGTTTGGGAAGGATACCCTGGAGGGTAATGCCCAGTATTTTCCTGGGTTCCTGCGGATGGAACAGTATTTTTATAAACAGCCAGATGGTAAACCAGCCGGCAAAGGCGGAGATCAGGGGAATCAATATCAGCCAGTAATTCATAAAAAGGTATAAAATGAGACCCCGTCTCTGTTGAAACGGGGTCTTAAAAAGGGTGGCTGACCGGGTTCGAACCGGCGACCCTCAGAACCACAATCTGATGCTCTAACCAGCTGAGCTACAACCACCATTTTGAGCCAGCAAAAATAGGAAAAAAGCGTTTTTGTAAAAAATAAAAGAACGTAATCTTTCTATATTGGCCCTGCTGAACGAAAGAATACGACCCACTTCTCCCGCCATTCATCAAAAACAGTTGTTAAAAGGCTGTAAAGACAAGAAAAACAGGGTTTTTGCGTTATTTTTGGCTTATGTCCAATATGATAAAATATCTCACCAATATGAAAAGACTCCCCCTGGTGGTCCTGATGCTGGTAGCCGCTTCTTTCCTGGCTTTCAAGTCAATCGGTAAAGCCACTAACCGTTCCCTTCCTCCCGGTAATTATGAAAAGATCATGAAGCTCGTGGGGCAGATGCTCTCAGAGGGCCATTATAGTCCCCAGTCGATTGATGACGGCTTTTCAAAGAAAGTGTTCAAAAAATTTGTATCGGAGCTGGATCCCGACAAGAATATCCTGCTCCAGACTGACCTGGCTGCACTGAAGAAGTACGAAACAAGGGTGGATGATGAGATCAATGGGGCTGTCGTTGAATTTCCCCTCGCGGCCGGAAAACTTTTCAATGCACGGTTGGAAGAAGCAGCCGTGATGTACAATGAGATCCTTTCCAAACCTTTTGAGTTTAATACGGACGAGGACGTGATGCTGGATCCGGATAACCTGGAATTTACTGCCAATGCAGCGGAACAAAAGGACCGCTGGAGAAAGAAGATGAAGTTTATGACCCTGGAACGGTATGCCGATCTCCTGGAAAACCGGGAGAAAAACAAAGGCAGGGAAGGCTTTGTGGTCAAAACCGATGAGGAGCTGGAAAAAGATGCCCGTGAAAGGGTGAAACGTATAATGGACAGGACTTTTGAGCGGTATCGTTTCAAATTCAATGATGATGATAAATTCAATATGTATGTAAATGATATCACCACCACGATGGATCCGCATACAGAATTCTTCCCGCCGGTCGATAAAAGATATTTTGATGAGGAGATGAGTGGCAGTTTCTTTGGCATCGGGGCTTCGCTTCAGTACGATGACGGGAATATTAAAATTACCAGTATCCTGACCGGTAGCCCGGCGTATAAATCCGGGGAATTGCAGGTAGGGGATATTATCCAGAAAGTGGCCCAGGGTAAAGACGAACCGGTGGACCTGACAGGTTACCTGGTG
>JBBIGW010000181.1:0-5966 GCA_037447355.1 Bacteroidia bacterium
GATTTATTCACTATAAGTTTTACCCAAACTATCTACCAGTGTGGATTACAGCGTTTTTAAGGGGCGACTAATTAAAAATAGTTTTATTACGGGCAATTGTTGATAGTGAGAGGCGGGTGCTGAATATAGTGCAAAGAAAGAAAAACTAAACCGGGGCAAAACTGTTCTTTGCTTACGCCCGGATAAATCCTGCATCCTCTTTCTTATGTTGAAAGGCAAACCAGGTTGATACCAGTATCGAAATAAGAAAATATCCAGCCAGCAAATACTTTGCATCCGCCAGCCAGAATCCCGCCCCGAACCAGTCGCCCTGCTGGTAAATAAAATAAAAACCGAAGGCGCAACGCATGATCTCCCAATAAATTGCCTGTGGGTTACGGTCCATCAGTTCGGTGAGGGCGTACACACTCAGGAAGACAAAGCCGCCGTACCAGTAGATATAAGAAGGATCAATATGGTTGATATAGGCAATATTGCCGAAAAGATAACTGATAAATAATAAGATCATCGTGAGCTGTACCCAGGCCCAGGCATTGAAAGCCGGGGAGGTCCGGGTATCATATTTCTCAAAATGATAAACGTCTTCAATTTTGTAAACCGGGTATTTCTCCGCCACATCCGCCGGGCGGTAACCGGTATGACGGAACCAGAGGGTGAATTTATCAAGCCAGTTATTGGTCCGCCAGGCATCCTTTATCATCAGCCAGAGATGCTGGAAGTTGATCCTGATCGGGTTCCAGGTTTTGGCCGGACGGGAAATGCCATAAACAGGGGGGACTTCTTTTAATTCTTCCTGGAATGTGCCAAATAGTTTATCCCATACAATAAAGATCTGGGAGAGATTTTTGTCCATGTATTCCGGATTCACCGCATGGTGTACCCGGTGGTGACTGGGCGTAACCAGCATTTTTTCCAGGAATCCCATCCGGTTGATATGCCGGGTATGGTACCAGAACTGGGCAAAGAGTTGCAGGGGAGCGATGGTGGCAATCACCTGCTCAGGTATACCCAGCAGGGCCGCCGGTAATAAAAGGATTGTAAACAGGTTAAAAAATGCGGATATGCTTTGCCGCAGGGCACAGGCCAGGTTGAATTCCTCACTGCTGTGGTGGATCACATGCAGGTTCCAGAACAGGTTGATCTCATGACTCCAGCGGTGGATCCAGTAACCATTGAAATCAATAATGATAAATGTGAGGATATATACAAGGATCGTATTTTCAATATGGGTCAGTGCCAGGTGGCTCAGCATAAAGGGATAAATACCGATGGCAATCGTGACTTCCAGTACACTTTTCGTCACGTTGGTGATACCCGAACTCAGCGAGGAGATCATGTCCATATTCCGGACTGTATCAAAGCCCTTCCTCCAGCCCCAGAATTTTTCAAAAAGTACGAGGAGGAGAAAGGCCGGCATGGCAATCAATAGTATCTTTCCGTAGGTTTCCAATGGCAGGCAATTGTGGGCTAATTTACGAAAGGGATTGGAAATGGAGGGATTGGATACTGGTTGCTGGATACTGGATGCTGGTTGCTGCTGTGGTAACAAGATTGTAAACCTTAAATCTTATCATATGAGTTATCGAAATTTGCAGATATGGCAACTGGCCAGGGAATTGACTATTGAGATTCATCAAATGACAATGAAACTTCCAAAATTTGAGCAATTTGAAGAAGCGCAGGAAATCAGGCGTTCTTCTAAATCGGTGAGGTCTAATATTGTGGAAGGCTACGGCCGGCGATTTTATAAGCAGGATTATATCAAATTCATTATTTATGCCCTTTCTTCCAATGATGAGACCATCGATCACCTCGATATTCTTTTTGAAACCGGATCGCTTACAGATGAAGTGTTGTATAAAGCAATTCGTATAAAACGGGAACTCCTCGGGAAAAAGATAAACAATTTTCTGCAGTCTGTGGAAAGAGTACACTCCAAACCCATAGGAAAACCAGGATCAGGATACCAGAAACCAGAAAACCAGCATCCTGCAACGGGTGATTTGAATAATGGAGATGATTGAAAAATAAACAGGTTATGTCCAAACACATTTTTCATTGTATCGATGCCCACACCTGTGGCAATCCCGTACGGCTGGTAAAGCAGGGCGGACCCGTTCTTGAAGGAAAGGACATGAGCGAAAAACGCCGGCATTTTCTCCGGGAATACGACTGGATCCGCACCGGGCTGATGTTTGAACCCCGGGGACATGATATGATGAGCGGCAGCATCCTCTACCCGCCGCATGATCCGGCCAATGATATCGCCGTGCTCTTTATTGAAACCAGTGGCTGCCTGCCCATGTGCGGACATGGAACCATTGGTACAATCACCATTGGAATAGAAGAAGGATTGATACGGCCCAAAATACCAGGTGTTGTGCGGATGGAAGCACCGGCCGGTTTGGTGCTGATTGTGTATCAGCAATCTGCGGATACCGGGAAAGTTACCAGTGTAAAACTCACCAATGTCCCGGCTTTTTTGCATTCGGCAGGATTGACCGTTCATTGTCCTGAGCTCGGTGAACTGGTGGTGGATGTATCGTATGGCGGAAATTTTTATGCCATTGTGGATGTGCAGAAAAATTATAGAGGGCTGGAACAGTATTCAGCCGCTAAACTGATTGAATGGTCCCGTGAGTTAAGGAAAAATATCAATGCGAAGTACAGTTTCATACACCCGGAGGATCCGGCGATCAGCGGCTGTTCCCATATCCTCTGGACGGGTGCTGTACTGGACAGGACCTCCACTGCCCGGAACGCGGTCTTCTATGGTGAAAAAGCCATCGACCGTTCGCCCTGTGGCACCGGCACCAGTGCCCGGATGGCGCAGTGGTATGCAAAAGGAAAATTGAATAAGGGAGATGAATTTATTCACGAGAGTATAATCGGCAGTAAATTCGCCGGGCGTATTGAAGAAGAACTGACTGTTGACGGGAAACCGGCCATTCGTCCTTCCGTGGAAGGTTGGGCTAAAATCTACGGTTACAATACGATCTGGATCGATCGGGAGGACGATCCGTATGCGTATGGGTTCCAGGTGTTGTGAGGGTGAGTGGTGAGTGGTGAATGGGTGTTCTATGAATCATTTTGGAGTTGAATTGGTGTATCGTATTCTTTGGGCAGTAGGTAGTAGGTAGTAGGTGTAAAGCGAAGCACCGAATATAAAATGATTTTTTCCCGGTTTGGTTTTTTTTGACTTCCACCTGCCTAAAGCTCCGGTGGGCAGGTTTTACTTTTGAATTCTTTGGCATATTTCTTACAGACACCGGATCTGTCTTAAAAAAAAATTGCATTAGGAATCGATAAAATATAAGGAGAAATGAGTAAGGTTATCATTATTGGAGGCGGCATCATCGGTCTGAGTTCCGCTTTGTATTTACGGAAATCCGGTTGGGAAGTAACCGTGATTGATAAGGGTGATTTTCTGGACAATTGCTCATACGGGAATGCCGGCTATATCTGCCCCTCCCATTTTATTCCCATGGCCACCCCGGGCATTGTGAAGCAAGGGCTGAAATGGATGTGGAACTCCAGGAGCCCATTTTATGTACAACCGCGACTGGATCTCAGCCTGGTCAGCTGGGGACTGAAATTTATGCGCAGTGCGAATCCCGGGCAGGTGCAAGCGGCGGCCGTGCCTTTACGGGATATTGCCCTCCTTAGTAAAGGGGAATATGAAGAATGGACCCGGGTGCCCGGGTTGCAATTCGCCTATGAACACAAAGGGCTGATCGAAATATTTCAAACGCAGGAAGCAGCAGCTCATGCGGCTCATACGCTGGAGCAAGCCCATCGGCTGGGTTTGCAGGATACTGTTATCCTTAGTAAGGAGGAACTGGACCAACTGGAACCGCAGACAAGGATCAATGCCATCGGCGCCTTATTTTTTAAGGGGGATGCGCACTGCTATCCCAATAAACTTATGCAGCAGTTGCTGGCCCACCTGGCCAATGCCGGGGTACAGTTTGTGAAGAATGCTGAAGTGACCGGTTTTGAAACAGGCGGCGGAAAGATCAAAAAAATTATAGCGGGAGACCGGTCGTTTGAAGCCGGTGAGATCGTGCTGGCTACCGGTTCCTGGAGCCGGCAGACGGCAAAGCTCCTGGGCCTGAAGATCCCGATGATGCCGGGCCGCGGCTATTCTGTAACCCTGGAGAATTCTCCGTATAAAATCAATTACCCTTCCATACTGGTGGAAGGAAGAGTGGCCATGACACCAATGGATGGGAATAAAATACGGGTTGGTGGTACCATGGAAATCACATCGCATCAAACACCGCCACGGATGAACCGGGTGCAGGGAATCCTGGATGCCGTCAAACGCTATTACCCGGAATTTGATGTACCCCTGCCGGCAATGGAAAATACCTGGTATGGTTACCGGCCCTGTTCTGCTGACGGGCTTCCCTATATCGGCCGTGTAAAAAAATACAATAATCTTACAGTAGCCACCGGTCACTCCATGCTGGGACTGAGCCTGGGAGCCGGCACGGGCAAGCTGGTCGGTGAACTGGTGAACCGGGTACCCGCCAGCATGGATTTGCAGCCTTTTGAGGTGGAGCGGTTCGGGTGAGATGAATTAGTTATTAACACAGAAACGCATAAAACCTCGGCGTTGTCCACATAGAATGCAATTGGAATTTACATAGTAGGCCTATGGCAACCTGTTGTGATACTATAAGCCTATGTGTTAAGCTATTCGTTTCTGTACATTTCAGTCAATCCCGGTCCCCGGAAAACGCAATAATTTCTTAAAATTTCCTTCCTTTACTCCATCCATGGAACAAGGGTCTTATCTCTGCCCCGGACTTCTTATTTTTACAATTGCGTATGAACTTTACCTCTACCCGCATTCCTTACCGGCAAACAGGCGCTTTCTCCCGCATCGTGCTGGACTATATTGACCAGGCGGAAGCATTGCGGCCATTTTATGGAGAACCGCTTTCCCTTCAGGGACTAACCGGGGCCATTGAAAACCGGAAGAACTATCCGGGTCACCGGGAACTGCTGGTGCAGGAATTGAAAAAGCAATACGAAGGAGTACCGGTCTCGGAACTGGTTCAGCGGAATATAGAGTCCCTGTTGTCGGCAGGCACGTTTACCATCACCACGGCCCATCAGAATAATATTTTTACCGGCCCGCTTTACTTTATTTATAAGATCCTTCATGTAATTAAGCTGGCGGATTCGCTGAAGACCTGTTTACCGGCCTATCATTTTGTCCCGGTTTTTTATATCGGGTCCGAAGATGCTGACCTGGAGGAACTCAACCATACCCGTGTGGGTGAGGAAGACCTGACCTGGGCCACCAGGCAGAAAGGGGCGGTTGGCCGGATGAAATTAGATCAACCATTTCTGGGACTGATCAGCCGGATGGAAGGCCAGTTGGCCGTATTTCCTTATGGTAGCGAAATCATTTCCCTGCTTCGGTCCTGTTATCAGGAAGGCGTCACGCTGCAGGAGGCTACATTCCGTTTTGTCCATGCCTTGTTTGCTGAATTCGGCCTTGTGGTCCTCCTGCCCGATAACCCGGAACTGAAAAGAACCATGATCCCCGTCTTCCGGGATGAACTGCTCCGCCAACCGTCGGCGGCGATCATTGGGAAAACAGCGGCAGAACTGGAACAGGCAGGATACAAGGTCCAGGCCAGTGCGAGAGCGATCAATTTATTTTACCTGGAAGGGGATATCCGCAACCGGATTGAGAAAAAAGGGGAGCGCTACCAGGTAGTAGATACGGATATCCGTTTTACAGAAACGGAAATACTGGCGGAACTCGAACAGCATCCTGACCGGTTCAGTCCGAATGTAATCCTGCGCGGATTGTACGAAGAAACCATCCTGCCCAATATTGCCTTTATCGGGGGCGGGGGAGAAACAGCTTACTGGCTGCAGTTAAAAGAACTGTTTGCCCATTATGAGGTTCCCTTCCCGGTACTGATTCTCCGGAACTCTTTTTTACT
>JBBIGW010000182.1:0-5948 GCA_037447355.1 Bacteroidia bacterium
TTTGAGCAATACTTTATCATCCACGGTGCTGCTGTCAAAACGCACTTCCCCGCGGATCATATCAGTAAAAGTAACCGTTTCACCGACCGGCATTTTAATACGGATCACATGACGGGTGCCGGCAGCGAGTAATGCGGCGGTTTCTTCTCCGGAGAGGACCAGGGAATTCCGCATTTTCATACGGATCGTATGGTCATACTGGGGGGAGGGGTTTTCCGGCGTTTTGAAATCCTGCCGCATTTTTTCCAGTTCCTCCGGCGTGTCAAACGCGTAATACGCATGACCGTCCTTCACCAGTTGCTCTGCATAGCGACGGTAAGATTCTTTTCGTTCGCTCTGGCGATAGGGACCATAAGCGCCGCCATGCTGCACGCTTTCATCCGGTTCCAGTCCACACCATTTCAGGGTGTCAAAAATATATTCCTCCGCACCGGGTACATAACGGGTCTGGTCGGTGTCTTCGATCCGGACCAGGAAATCGCCGCCGTGTTTTTTGGCAAATAAATAATTGTATAAAACGGTTCTGACGCCACCCAGGTGCAGACCGCCTGTGGGACTGGGGGCAAAACGTACACGCACTCTTTTACTCATAGACTGCAAAGATAGAAATGGCCGGGGCAACCTGTACAATGAATTTAATGAGTAGTTTTGAAGGAAGATTTTATGGCAGAAAAAAATGACCAGAATAATGAGTTGATGAAGCCCCTTCCGCGAAAAGGACAGGGACTTCCGTACCTCGTCAGGACTCCCTGGTGGCTGAAGCGGCTCTATCCGTACCGGGTCTGGAACATGGATACTTCATCAAAAACGATCTACCTGAGTTTTGATGATGGTCCGCATCCTTTGGCGACTCCCTTTGTACTGGATGAATTAAAAAAATACGATGCCAAAGCCACTTTCTTCTGCATCGGGAAAAATGTGGCCTTGTACCCGGCCATCTATGAACGGATCCGGGCAGAGGGTCACGCGGTGGGCAATCATACCCGGGATCACCTGAACGGCTGGAAAACGGGTGATGAAGAATACCTTGGGAATATTTCCGCTGCGGCAGAACTGATTCAATCCCGGCTTTTCCGCCCGCCTTATGGAAAGATCAGGTCCTCCCAGGCTAAAAAATTAAGCCGGTACCGGATCATTATGTGGGATGTACTGAGCGGAGATTTCGATAATTCGGTTAGTCCTGAGGGTTGTTACCGGAATGTGATCAGGCATACGAACAATGGTTCCATTGTGGTCTTTCATGACAGCGAAAAAGCATGGAATAAACTGAGCTATACATTACCGCTTGTGCTGGAACATTTTAGCGGGGCCGGTTTCCGGTTTTCGGCCATTTCCTGAGTTAAAAAAGAGGTTTTTTCTAAAAAAAGTTAGGGCCTGGGTAGAAACCCTGGCCCGTTTTTAATCCGTACCCTATGAAAACTGGTTTAAAGGTATAATATTTTTTTTATTACGGCAAAGTAATTTGGTAAGAAACTCCATTTATCGTGATCAGGGCCAGGTTATCGCAATTCCCGTTGCCGAAGTTCAGTACGGCTATCCAGGGGCTGTTGGTACTGCTGTTCAGTCTTACGGTTTTGACCACCCCGCGCACGATCCAGCGGCAGTTGAAGCGCTTGACCAGTGGTTCCTGGATGCTGGAATTAAAGCTGACCAGCAGGTTCCCTCTTTTTACCTGTCCATGAGAAGCGCCTTCGATCTTGAAGATATCATCCATCGGGAGCATGGTTCCCAGCCCCTCGACCTGGGTGATGGTTTTTTCACTGGACCAGGCGACAAAATTGCCATTCGGCCGGGTCAGTTTGGCCTGGAGGATCAGGACTCTGAATTTCCGGTCAACCGGTACATTGGTGGAAGATACTGTGCTGATGTTGGTGATTTTATGTGTGCCTTCCACTTTCAGGCTGTCCACGTAAAACCCGTCAAAAACGGTGGTGGCAATGGCGCCGGGGACCAGGAGGCGGTTGGTATATTCAGTGATCACTTTTCCCCTGCGGAGATGGCCATCAGGACCTGTGCAGCCATTCACCCCGAAGTCCATAATGATCCGTACAGGGAAGGGGTTAGGGGCATTCAGCCGGACAACCGTTACCACCGGGCAAACATTCGGTCTTCCGAAAACACCGGTTCCGCCGAGGGCCACTTCTTCGTTCACACCCATCGCGTCGTCAAAGACCCCGTTAAACACAGATTCCGCTTCTGATTCGGATTCACCGGAGACCCGGGAGGCTTCCACCTGCTCCTGGTCCTGGGCGGTCTGGCTTTTTTCCTTCTGGCAGGAACTGATAATCAGCGTGGTAAACAGGAAGCCAAGGGAAAGAAGGGCGGCTGTGATAAACCTGGTTTTCATAAACTTACATTTTGATTTGAGTTGACAAGTTAACTCCTTTGAGATTGGGTTTGACCCGAAAAGTTTAAGGGAATCTTAAAGTTTTTTGTGGAGTTTTGCGGCTGAATAAGTTTTGCATGAAGCTGACCGACACCCATTCCCATATTTATCTGCCTGAGTTTGAAAATGACCTCCCGGACATGCTTGAAAGAGCTGAAAAAGAAGGGGTTGGAAAAATACTGCTCCCGGCCATCGATTCCGGAACCCATGCGGCTATGCTCGGCCTAGAGGAAAAATACCCGGAACACTGCCGCTCCATGATGGGATTGCACCCCTGTTCGGTGAAGGAGAATTTCCGGGAGGAACTCCGGGTCATCCGGGATCATTTTGAAAAAAGGGCCTTTGTGGCGGTGGGGGAGACAGGCCTGGATTTTTACTGGGACAAGACATTTACGGAGCAGCAGTACACTGCTTTTCACGAGCAGGTGGAACTGGCCCTGCACTATGATATACCCGTTGTCATCCATTCCCGCAATGCCACGGACGAATGTATTGATGTGATCCGGCAGCACCAGCAGGGGAAACTCAAGGGGGTGTTTCATTGCTTTTCCGGCAATGCGGAACAGGCGCGGCAATTAATGGATCTGGGTTTCTATCTTGGGATCGGTGGCGTTGTCACTTTTAAAAACGGGGGACTCGATAAAATTTTCGAAACCACCGGTCTTGAAAAAGTTGTACTCGAAACCGACGCGCCCTATCTCGCACCGGTACCGTTCAGGGGTAAGCGCAATGAGCCGGCTTATTTGAAATATGTGGCAGATAAACTGGCCGCTCTCAAACAAATTTCACCGGAAGAGGTAGCCCGGATCACGACGGGAAATGCGGGGGAGTTGTTCTCTATTCTGTAAAGCTGTTTCGTTCCTGGCCACTAATGATCCTGTTTGCTAAAATAGCACTCCGTTCATTCACGCGTGGGCAATACTTTTCTTACAGTATTGGAACGGCCCCCCATCCCGGAAGAATTTTGCGCCCGGATATAGGCCTCCGCAAAGGGTACATCCGCCTCGTAACCCCGCACAGTGGCCAGGGTTTCGTACATGCCATACCAGTCTGACGGATTTTGCGAGCCATGCAGTAACGCAGCTTTCTTTTTTATTTCCATCTGCCCGGTAATATCAATATAGTCTGTGGGGGTAAAGGCAAATGTTTTGGTGTGGGGACTGTTGGTGGTCTCGTAAAAGTAAAGGGTAAAGGAAAAACGTTTGTCCTGGAATACCCTCCAGGCCAGCAAGCCGGTAGCCTGGTGATCCGCGTGTACATCCATGGGCCAAGGCGCCAGGACAAGTCCGGGTTTCAGTCGGAGCAGGATTTCACTTAGCCTTGCTGTATTGAAGGAATCCACGGAAAGGGATGCATCCACCGCTCCGAAAAATTGAACTGTTGCGCCAAGCTGATTCGCTGCATTTTTTGCTTCTTCCGCCCGGATTACCCTGGCTTCTTCTCCTGATTTTCCGGCAATACCCCATTCACCTCCGGTCATGGTCAGGATGATCACCGTTTTGCCGGCAGCCACGGAATTAGCGATCAATCCTCCGCAGGAAGCTTCCGCATCATCCGGGTGGGGCGTGATCACTACAAGGGTATCCTGGGCCTTACTGGTGAATGATATCAGCAGCATCCAGCAAAAGATCCCGCTGGCAATACATTTTTTGATCAGTAGGCCGGGAATACCGGTAAATAATGAAAGAACATGTTTATTCGTATTATCCAACAGGGTTGTATTTATTTTCATTCCGGCAGTTTATATGGGAAGGTACTGTTAATCGGAGATTTGAAAAATGAGCGACTAAAAGCTATCACAATAAACACGGTTAAGTAATAGCCGGTAAAATGGAAAGGAGGGAAGTATTGATCTCCGGCAACTGTTTACTTACCATCTGATCGCCATCCCCGCAAAAAGTACTATTGAAATGGCTTCTGTTCTTTTTCTTATTGCTGTACCCCGGGCCCGTTTGCCAGGTGTTTCAACCCTTTTTCCGGGTATTTCCCTTCCATCCCCGCGAAGAAACGGAGAATGGTTTTCATATCATTTTCTTCATGCATTGGATAGACCGGGTCAGAAAAACAAACCTCCTTATTTTTAAAATCCAGTCCCACCAGTACAATGGGCACGCCGGCTTTTTCAGCGATATGATAAAAACCGCTGCGCAGTTTGTCCACTTTCTTCCGGGTGCCTTCCGGGGCCAGCGCAATTTTAAATTTTTCATTTTTGCTGAACAGCTCCGCTACCTGGTCCACCATGCCCTTGCTGCTGAAACGGTCCACCCCGGTACCACCGAGTGCTTTGAACAACCAGCCAAAGGGTCCGTCAAAGAGTTCTTTTTTAGCGAGGAAATGAATGGGCCCCGCCTTTACCAGTTTGCGGGCGGCGAGGCCGACAATAAAATCGTACCAGCTGGTATGCGGGCCAACAGCCAATACCAGCTTGGGCAGTTCATGCGGGAATTGCCCCCTGAATTTCCAGCCGGTAAGTTTCCAGTATAGTTTCCAGAGATAATACATCAGCGGCGAAAGGTAGGGGATAAAAAGGAAAGGAAAACTGAGATCGGGCCGCAGGCGAAGAAAAGTAACCGGATTACAGAGCCAGCATCAGGTTAGCTGACTTTTGATGTGTTCCTAAAATCCCGAAGCTAACAATGAACAGCTACAAGTTTTATCCGGGAACCCGTTGTTTCATTCTGCCTCAGCCAATTCTTTTAATGCTTTCAAAACCGGGTTCTCCTCTCCCTGGGGCGCTTCCTGCACGGCATTGGGCCGGTTGTCTTCCTGGATAATTTCAAGTTTGATCTGCCCGTCTTCATCCGTCAGCACATAGCTCATCGTAAAATAATTTTCAGGTTTGTCTTCCAGTCCGGGTCTTGGTGCGAACAGGCTGTATTGTACGAAGGTTGCTGGCTTAAAAGCCAATACTTTTCCCCATTGCTCAAACACTTTGTCTTCCCACTCGGTTCTGAATTTTATATCACTGCCAATTTCCCAACTGGTCAGCAAATCACTTCCGTACTGCCAGCGTTTTACCAGTTCCGCTTTTGTAAGGGCGTCCCAGACCTTTTGCCTTGAGGCATTGATTGTAAGGATGGAGATATTTGTGGCCATAAATATTCGTTTTAGTTTTTCTGAATTTCCGGTCGAATCACCCGCCCCGGTGCAACCGTATTTTCCACGGGTGCTGACAGCTTTTACCGGTTCATCTGCAATATAGCAAAGCCCCTGCATTTCTGGTATGAAAATTCCGGGAGATCAGTATATCCCCGGACGGGATGGCGGCTTTTGAAATGAATACTAACAGGAACGTGTCTGCGCGTCTTAAGCCAAAGTTAAAAAGAGCAATTAGCGCAATCAACTACCCGGAATGTCGGATTTGCCCCCATTTTTTTCATTGTGATATTATACAATTGCAAAGACAGAAAAAAGTGATTGTGCGCATCCTGTTTAAAGGATGTATGTGGCTTTATTTAGTTACAACTGATATATTTTATAATCTTAATTCAAAGAAAAAATGAAAAATTTTACTGCTGTTATCGCGCTGTTCAGCCTGTTTTTTTGCTTTTCGGTAAGTGCG
>JBBIGW010000183.1:0-5797 GCA_037447355.1 Bacteroidia bacterium
TGCTCGTGGATGTGAATGAGAACTGGGAAGAATGTCATGCGATCTTTTCGGCCCTGAAACTGAAAGTACCAGCAATCATCGTGATCAATAAAATCGACCTTGCTACCCAGGAAAAGATAAAGGAAGCGGTGGCGTATTTTGAAAAGCAGCCGTATTGCAGAAGCACCCTGACCATATCCGCTTCCAGCGGGATCAATATCCGGAAATTTTTGCAACCGGTACTGGCGCTGCTGCCGGAAGGGGAACCTTATTATTCAGGAGATGATATCAGTGACCTGCCGACCAAATTCTTTGTGGGCGAACTGATCCGTGAAAAGATCTATGAGTTGTCGCAGGATGAAATCCCTTACCATACCGCGGTACTGGTGCGTGAATTTAAGGAGAAAACCACCCTGGTAAAAATTGTGGCTGATATCATCGTGCACCGGGAAACCCAGAAAGTGATCCTGATCGGGGAAAAGGGCAGCATGATCAAGAAAATCGGGACGGCAGCGAGAAAGGATATTGAGGACTTTTTACAACAGAAGGTATTCCTGGAATTATTTGTAAAGGTAAAACCGAAGTGGAGAGAGAATGATTTGCAGTTGAAGGAATACGGGTATTAATAGTAGTCTGTAGTCGGTAGTCAGTAGCCGGTACCTCGTACTTCGTAGTTGGCACTTTATACTTATATATTCGTAGTTTGGTTTAATTTAATTTATTTATAATGTCATTTACTGTAGCAATCGTGGGTCGTCCGAATGTCGGGAAAAGCACTTTGTTTAACCGTTTACTGGAACAGCGTAAAGCCATCGTGGATGATATCAGCGGAGTGACGCGTGACCGCCAGTACGGGGTTACCGACTGGAATGGCAAGACCTTTAACGTGATCGATACCGGTGGATTTGTGCAGGGCAGTGAAGATGTTTTTGAACGGGAAATTGCCAAGCAGGTGCTGGTGGCCGTGGAAGAGGCCAATGCCATTGTATTTATGGTGGATGCACAGACCGGTATGACCGACCTGGATGATTCGATGGCCCATGTGCTGCGCAAGAGTACGAAGCCGGTTTTTCTTACAGTGAATAAAGTGGATAATATTGACCGGCTGCTGGAAGCTTCCGAATTTTATAGCCTGGGTTTTGACCGGATCTTTTTTATAGCGGCCGCCAGCGGCAGCGGAACCGGTGAATTGCTGGATGAAATCGCTGCCCTGATAACTGATGATGCTTCAGAAGAAACAAAGGAAATCGACGCTCTTCCCAAATTTGCCATTATCGGCCAGCCGAATACCGGCAAGTCATCCCTGCTGAATGCCCTGGTGGGCGAGGAACGAACCATCGTCAGTGATATTGCAGGCACCACCCGGGATACCATCCACACACACTATAACCTGTTCCAGAAGGAATTTGTTTTGATCGATACCGCGGGAATCCGCCGGAAGGCCAAAGTACACGAAGACCTGGAATTCTATTCTGTGATCCGGGCGATCAAGGCCCTGGATGAGGCGGATGTATGTTTGTTGCTGCTGGATGCGGAGAAAGGTATTGCAGCGCAGGACCTGAATATTTTCAGCCTGGCTGCCAAGAAAGGGAAAGGGGTGGTGGTACTCGTAAACAAGTGGGACCTGGTACAGAAAGAAACCAATACGGCAAAGGAATACGAGACGGAATTAAGGAAACGATTCGCCCCTTTCAGCGACGTACCCATTTTGTTTATCTCAGCCAAAGAAAAAACCCGGATATTCAAAGCGATTGAAGTGGCGCTGCAGGTGTATGAGAACCGCCAGCGGAAGATTCCCACTTCTTCCTTAAATGATATTATGCTGAAAGCGATCCAGGCCTATCATCCGCCGGTGGTGCGCGGAAATCCCATCAAGATCAAATTCATCACGCAATTGCCGACCGCGGTACCCTCCTTTGCCTTTTTCTGCAATTTCCCGGATGATATCAAACAACCCTATAAGAATTACCTGGAAAACAAGCTGCGGGAAAACTTTGAACTGACCGGGGTGCCGGTCCGGATATTCTTCCGGAAAAAATAAGAGGCTATCCCGCCAGGCGTTCCAGTACCGCCTGTACGCGGTCCCGGTAATTGTTGAATGCTTCCTGTTGCTGCAGGATAAATTGGTTGTCCTTCAGTTTACCGATGACCTTATCCATTTCTTCCTGTGTATCATATACCATTTTACGGAAGGGGTTCTGGTAATCCTTGGCCCGGGATTCGTAAATACCCCGGGTGATCCATTCGCGGGTATCGATACTTTGTTCCAGCAGCCGGGTAAAGATTTTCCGCGTGAATTTGCTCCTGGACAACTGCTGTACCTCAAGCAGTGCGGCAAATGCCTGTTGTAATTTTTTAGCCGGGTAGATCACACTCTCTTTTTGGTAAAAAGCATGCACTCCTTCCCAGTCGCTGATCTTCCCGCTGCGGATCGCGCGGACCAGGGACTGGACAGCCGGTTCGGGGATCAATTGTCCGCCGATATTTTTCCAGCCGGTTCTTACCGGTTCCTTTGGCAGGCGGCTGATCAGTTTCTCCCAGTTGTCCACCGGGCCGGATTCAATAAACCGGATCAATTGCGTAATTCCATAATAGCTGATCAGTTCTTTAAATAAACGGTACGCTTCGGGAACTTTGATCAGTTGCGTTTTCCGGTTACTGCTTTCAAATCCTTCCGCGAGGATTTCTGTTCCGGCCAGGGCTTCCGGGTTATTTTCCAGCAGCCATTCCCCTTTTTTCAGCAGGTCCTTATCGGCCACCGGTTTCCCGGTTTTACGGGACCAGGCTTTGGCCGCGTATTTTTTAAACAGGAGGAGGCTGTCAAACATTTCATTCACGCTGTCCGGGGCCAGGAAGTCATACTCGATCACCTGGGTTTTATCCAGTCGTTTGTCGCGGTTTATATATTTACCCGCGTTGCGGGCCAGGGCGTACATGTTATACATGAACCAATAGCCCGGCATGATCACCAGTTTATCTTTGCTCACCTCGTTGCTGATGAGTGAAAAGGGGATGGGGATATTCAATTCTGCCGGGAAGTCGCCTTTGGCAATTAATGCGAAGGACGCGAATTTTGAATTGTGTTTCAGGCTGACACAGAGACCGGGCCAGAAACCCCGGCCTGCGATGATCTCTCCGTCGGCCCCTCTCGAATTGTGATTGGATCCGATCGTGGCCCCTGCGGCCATATTGCTTTGTCCCAGGACCGTGGCCGCACAGAGGAATGAATTGTTGTGGTGCTGTTCGTGTGCCGGGAAGATCAGGGAATTCAGCACTTCGCAGCAGGAGATCGTGGAATTATCGCCCAGGTAGGAGTTAATCAGCCGGGCACCGTATTTCAGTTGCGAATTACTGCCCATCATAAAGCGGACCGCTTTCACGCCGTAGAAGATCCGGCAGCCAAAACCAACAATGCCATTCACCAGTTCACAACCTTCACCGATCTGTGATTTGGCCCCGGGAGATGAGTTGATCGTAATGTTCTTGATCTTGTTGGCGCCTTTGAGGTAGGCGTCTGAGCCGATCCAGGCATCCTTGATGATCTTGCAGTTCTTGATGACGGTGCGATCGCCTATTTTCCCGTAATATCCCCGTTTGGTATCAAATTTTTTGTCGGTAAACTCTTTGAATTTCTGAAGCAGCTTCTCATCGTTCCTGTATTTGGACCAGAGCCAGGCATCGCCGGCCTGCATTTCGTTGAACGGAAGCACACTGCGGCCTGCATTTTCATTACAAATTTCCATCCAGATCCGGACCGATTCCTTTTCACCTTCTTTCAGTACCCCGTTCCCGAATTTGGAATGGTCCGTTGTGGCCAGTTCGTTAATATTGACCAGCATAACATCATTGCCGATGATATAATGGCTCATGAAGTTCACATTATCGATCACCACATTATCCCCGATATCGCTGCTTATAATGGTGCTGTTGTACAACCCTACCGGCATATGCAGGTTATTGAACTCATGAAAATAGGGTTCCAGTTTGCCGATGCGGACCAGCCCGAAAAAGGAACAGCGTTTGACCAGGGTGGGGTCAAACGCGTCGGACACCAGTACCTTGTTCCAGTTATCGGAACTGTTGTCATTTTTCTCCAGCAGTTTTATTTCCACCTGGGTCAGTTTCCGGTAACGGATGCCGCTGCGGTTCTGGATATTTCGCAGGTAATATTCATTCTTCCCTTTGGGAATAAATTCTTTCGCGATAAAGCCGTACCCGAGGGAGGAGATCGCTTTTTTGGTAATAATGTTCATGCTTGGTTATAGCGCTTTACTCAACCGTTACTGATTTGGCCAGGTTTCTCGGTTTGTCCACATCGCATCCTTTAGCCAGCCCGGTATAATAGGCCAGCAGTTGCAGCGGGATCACATTCAGCATCGGGGCCAGGATCTCATCTGCCTCGGGCACCACCATCACATCATCAGAAAGCGCCGCGGAGGTTTCATCGCCTTCCGTGATCACGGAAATCACTTTCCCTTTCCTGGCCCTGATCTCCTGCATATTGCTCACCACTTTTTCGTGGTAGGGATCTTTGGTGGCGACAAATACAACGGGCAGGTTTTCATCCACGAGGGCAATAGGACCGTGTTTCATTTCAGCGGCCGGATAGCCTTCTGCATGGATATACGAGATCTCTTTTAGTTTCAATGCGCCTTCAAGGGCGACGGGGAAATTGTATCCGCGGCCGAGATAGAGGAAATCACGGGCGTCCTTGTATTTTTCAGCGAGGGCTTTTATAGTATCACTGTGTTTCAGGGTCCAGGCCACTTTCTCCGGTATTTCCTGCAGTTCTTTCAGTAATTGCATATACCGTTTTTGGGGAATAGTGCCTTTCATATACCCGATCTTCAGCGCGATCATGGTCAGCACGGCCAGCTGGGCCGTAAAGGCCTTGGTGGAGGCGACACCGATCTCGGGCCCTGCGTGGGTATAGGCCCCGGCATGACTGATCCTTGCAATGGACGATCCCACCACATTCACCACACCCAGGATAATGGCCCCGTTATTTTTGGCGTTTTCAATGGCTACGAGGGTATCGGCTGTTTCCCCGCTCTGGGAGATCGCGATGATCACATCTCCTTTATTGATGACCGGGTTGCGGTACCTGAATTCAGAAGCATATTCCACTTCCACATTAATCCGGCAGAGTTCTTCGAATATATATTCGGCCACCAGCCCGGCGTGCCAGCTGGTACCACAGGCCACCATAACGATCCGGTTGGCATTCATGATTTGTTCTGCATACTGCTGAATACCGCTCATGGTAATGGTACCTTCGGCTGCATCCAGCCTGCCGCGGAGACAATCATAAACGGTCCGGGGCTGCTCAAAAATTTCCTTGAGCATGAAATGATCATAGCCTCCTTTTTCAATAGCCGCCAGTTCAATGTCCAGTTTCTGAATATACGGCGTGATCTTTTCATTCCCGAGGTTTTTCAGGATCAGTTCATCGGGCTTCACGATGGCCAGTTCATAATCGTTTACATACACTACTTCCTTGGTATATTCCAGCATGGGTGAAGCGTCAGAGCCAAGGAAATGTTCACCCTTGCCCACGCCGATCACCAGCGGGCTTCCTTTCCGGGCGGCAATAATCGTTCCCGGGTCACCGGCATCCATGAGCAGGATCACATAAGCGCCTGTTACCCTTTTAAGGGCCACCCGCACGGCTTCTTCGAGGGAACAGGTATTGTTTTTTTTGATCTCTTCAATAAAGTTGAGCAGTACTTCGGTATCTGTATCGCTGGAGAAAGAGTAGCCTTTATTGATCAGCTCCTGTTTCAGCTGGTTGTAATTTTCGATAATGCCATTGTGGATC
>JBBIGW010000184.1:0-5782 GCA_037447355.1 Bacteroidia bacterium
CACAACCTGGTGATCGCGAAAATCAGGAAGGAATATGCCGGCCAGGGACAAAAAGTAATGAATGCCATGTGGGGCGCGGGACAGATGATGTTCAATAAAATCCTGGTACTTGCCGATGAAGGAGTCCGTATCCGGGACTATGCTTCCCTGGCACCCTATATTTTCAGGAACCTGAACCCCGCTACGGATATCTATTTTTCCACCGGGCCAATGGATGTACTGGATCACAGTTGCAGTAAACTCGGGTTCGGCGGGAAAATGTGTATTGACGGAACTGCCAAGAAAGAGGAAGAAACGGACGAACATTATCTGCCGGGAAACTATAGCCGGGATCCCGGGTTGGTGGAAAGGGCCCTGGGAATGGCATTCCCCGAAATAAAAGTGGTGAACGCTTCCCTGCTGAAAAAAGAAATCCCCTGCCTGCTGGTTGCGGTGGAAAAGAGCCGGCCGGGACATATCGGTGAGCTACATGCGAAAATAGCCGCCTTACCCGAAGCGGTGGGGATCAAAATGATCCTCTACGTGGAACATACCGTGGATGCCAATGATCTGCCCTCCGCGCTCTGGCGTTTTTGCAATAACCTGGATCCGAAACGGGATTTTCACCTGTACCAGTCGCCGGTCCGTACCGCTGATGCGGGAAGGGATGCGGATTCCCCGTTACCCGGCGCCGGCTACACGGCCTGTATGGGACTGGATGGAACCCGGAAGACAAAGGCCCTTGATAATTTCCAGCGCGACTGGCCCAATATCATTGTGGCAGCGGATGCCACAATTAAGTCCGTGGATGAAAAATGGGCGCAATTGGGACTGGGTGATTTTATTCCATCCCCTTCCCTTAAATTTAAAGACCAGCTGTATGGTGAAGAAGCAGCAGTGAGTTAAACAATGCCCGTCATGCCTGAATCAACTGATCCAAACAGGTCCGGTAGTTCAGCCGGAAGCGGTACCATCAATATATTGATGACCGGTGGAGGTGCGCCCGGTGCGGCCGGTATCCTGAAATGCCTGGGAAAGGAAAAGTCGTTCCACATCGTGGCCGCTGATGCAAATGAAAAGGCCGTGGGTCATTACCTTGCGGATGATTTTGTCCGGATACCCCGGGCGGATGATCCCGCGTTTATTGATACGGTGCTCCGTATTTGCCGGGAAAAGAATATCCGGGTGGTACTGCCCCTGGTCACAAAAGAACTGCTCCTGTTTGCGCAGCATACCCCGGAGTTTGAAAAGACCGGTACCCGCATACTGGTTTCATCTGCGGCTTCACTCGAAATTGCCAATAACAAGAGCCGGCTCTATGAATTTTTACAATGGAGAGGGATCCCGGTCCCGGATTTCCGCATAGTGGAAACAACCGAACAATTCCGTTCAGCCATCGAAGAACTCGGTTATCCGGAGAAAGAGATCTGTTTCAAGCCTTCGGTTTCCAATGGCAGCCGCGGATTCCGGATCCTGAGCGAACAGGTGGATGAAGCAGACCTGCTATTTAATTATAAACCCAATTCAACCTATATCAGGCCGGCTGATGCGATCCGGGTCCTTTCGTCCGCCCCTTTTCCTGAATTACTGGTCAGTGAATACCTCCCCGGCCCCGAGTATTCCGTGGATTGTCTTTGTGACAGGGGAGAAGCTGTTCTTATCGTTCCCCGTCTTCGCCGTAAAATGATCAACGGGATAACCGTAGAAGGTGAATTTGTACAACAGGAAGCCATTATGGACTATTGCAGGCAGGTAATTAAAGAACTTCAGTTAAGCGGAAATATTGGCATACAGGTAAAGGGATCAGGGACAGGAAATTTCCTGATCCTGGAGATCAATCCCCGGGTACAGGGTACCATTTCCGCCGCCCTAGGGGCAGGAGTGAACCTCCCGGTACTGGCCGTAAAACAAGCCCTTGGGATGCCCATTACTTCGGAGGAAACGGCCATAAAATGGGGTGTGCAGTTTTCCCGCTACTGGGAAGAAGTATTTTATTAGCGTTAGGTCAGGTTTAAATACCGCTTTCAAAGATTGCTCCGGCCCGGGCCTGCACTCAAAATTAATAGCACGTTTCTCGCTACTGACACAAAGACATTACCCCTTATTTGGAAGGATATTTGCTCCCGAAAGACTGCGATGACCGCTTATGTATCGGGTAGTCCCGGCAGTGTGTCTTTTCCCTAATTTCATAAAAAAGAAGTTCATGATACGAGTTGGTTCTGTTTTTTTCCTGACCCTGCTGGCCGTCGCCGGCTGTGCCCAGCATAACAATAATCATCAGCATGAGCCGGCCCCGGTGAATTCCCTGCTCTGGAAGATCGAAGGCAACGGGCTGCAAAAACCCTCCTGGCTCTTTGGCACCATCCACATGCTCTGCAAGGATGACGCGATGCTGAGCGACAGTATGAAAAAAGTGATCAGCAGCAGTGACCAGGTCTATTTTGAACTGGACATGGATAACCTGTTTGAAATGCTGGGCGCCATGAGCAAGCTGAAAATGCGGGGCGACACCACGCTGCGTGACCTGCTGACCGAAGCCGAATATGACCGGGTGAAAAAATATTTCGAAGAAAATAACAGCCTGCTTCCATTTTCCGTACTGGAAACCTACAAGCCCATTATGGCATCTTCCCTGCTTTCCCAGGGGGAAATGCCCTGTGAAGGGGCCACTTCCATGGAGCAGGTCATCATGAGCGAAGCCAAAGAAAACGGGAAGAAAATAAAAGGACTGGAGACCATGTCGCAGCAGGCCGGTTTTCTCGACAGTATCCCCTACAAATACCAGGCAGCCGAATTGTTAAAATACATCGACAGTTCAGGTACCGGCAACGGGGAAGATAAAATGATGACGGAACTGATGGATGCTTACCGGAAACAGGACCTGAAAAAACTGGAGTCCCTGATGGTGGATAGTGAAGCGGGGATGAGCAGTTATGCCGATATCCTGTTGTACCGGCGCAATGCCAACTGGGTGGAACAATTAAAAACACTCATGAAGGAAAAATCCCTGCTGGTTGCCGTGGGAGCGGGACACCTGCCCGGGGAGAAGGGGGTGATCAGCCTGCTGAAAAAAGCGGGTTATAAAGTAACCCCGGTGGAGAATAAACGAAGCAGTATACGAACAATTTAGTGTCATTGGAATACTGAAGCGCTGAGCGTACAAATGAAAAAGCCGTTTACCCGGAAGTAAACGGCGCTGCTATTTTAAAAACCTGCTTAAAACTGTTCCAGCCCGCTGAAGAAGAAAGAACCTTCGATCTTCGCGTTCTCGTCACTGTCACTGCCATGCACGGCATTTTCGCCAACAGAAGTGGCATATAATTTCCGGATGGTCCCTTCCGCGGCCTGGGCCGGGTTGGTGGCGCCGATCAGCTCCCGGAAAGCGGTGACCGCGTTCTCCTTTTCCAGGATGGCGGCAACGATCACCCCGCTGCTCATGAATTCAACGAGTTCCCCGTAAAAGGGTCTTTCTCTATGAACAGCATAAAATTCGCCGGCTTTCTCCGCACTCAGTTTGGTTTGTTTCAGGGCTACGATGCGAAATCCTTCTTTGATAAAACGGTCAATGATCGCGCCAGCATGCCCGTTTTTCATGGCATCCGGTTTGATCATGGTAAATGTTCTGTTACTCATATTGCTTTGTTTTTTGCGCCGCAAAGGTAGGGTATTTTTAGTCGTTAGCCGATCGTTGTCTCTCAATGAAGGGGAGACCCTTGAAAAATGCTAAAAGGTAATACCTGCTTACCCCGAAGACTCACGTCACAAAACTAATTTTCCCTAACTTCGCAGCCGCTTTATGAAGCCCTTACAAGACCTTTTTCCCCAACTGAGTCAGCCCCGGCAGGTAGTGATCACCACTCACCAGAAACCGGATGCGGATGCCATGGGTTCTTCCCTGGCTCTCCGGCATTTTCTCGTACAATTCGGTCATACCGTAACAGTGATCTCACCGACCAACTGGGCCGGTTGGGTGGACTGGATGCCTGGCACCAAAGAAGTGCTGGATTATGAAAAAGATAAACCAAAGGCAGAAGCCGCACTGGATACAGCGGAATGGTTGTTCTGCCTTGACTTCAATATTTTCCACCGTACCAAAACGATGACGGAGAAACTGAAGCAGCTGAGCTGTATCAAGATCCTTATCGATCACCACCAGGAACCGGACACGTATTCTTTTGATTTCGGGGTGAGCAGTACGGCCAAAAGTTCCACCTGCGAGATGATCTATGACCTGATCGTGGATTCCGGAAACGCGGACAAAATCAACGAAGAAATCGGAGAATGCATTTATGCCGGGGTGGTGGGCGATACCGGTTCCTTCCGTTTTTCATCCGCCCATGCCGGTGTTCATAACCTGGTGGCCGACCTGAAAGCCCGGGGGCTGAACCACGGCAAGATCCACGAGGGCTTATTTGACAATTTCCTGGAAAACCGCCTGCGCTTTATCGGGCATGTCTTACTCCACCGGATGGAGATCTTTTATGAATTCAATACGGTGCTGATCGCCATCCCCAAAAGCGACCTGCTCAAATACCATATCAAAACCGGGGATACAGAAGGTCTTGTCAACTATCCCCAGTCCATACAGGGAATTAAACTGGTGGCCCTGGTGATTGACCGGGATGAAGAACGAAAATGGAGTTTCCGGAGTAAAGGTGAATTTGACTGTAATACCTTTGCCCGTAACTATTTTGAAGGAGGCGGCCATTATAATGCAGCCGGCGGACGCAGCAGTGAGAGCCTGGAAAAAACGGTGCAGCGTTTCAAACAAGCGATGAAGGAAAATGAACATCTTTTACAATAAATAAAACCCAAACATGAACAAGATCAAAAATTTGTCTTTTTTGCTGATCGCAGGAGCTATGCTGGCCAGTTGTGGAAAGGCGGATTACCGGAAAACACCGGGAGGCATGCCCTACCAGCTTTTTGCTGGAAAAGATACCCAGTCCGCCAGGGTTGGTAATTACCTGAAAGTAAACCTGACCCAGAAAATAAATGACAGTGTTTATTTTTCGACCAGCGGTAATATTCCCCTTTATATTCCTGTCACCGGGCAAAGCAATCCTTATGATATCTCTGAATTGTGGATGAAACTGCATACAGGTGATAGCCTGGTGGCCACCCAGATGATGGATACCTTTCTCCGCCGCCTGCCGGCCGGGAGCCTCCCCCCGCATTTCAAAAAAGGCGACCGGATCATGACCTATGTGAAAGTGCTGGGCCTCTTTACCAATGACAGTACTAAATTCCTGGATGAACAAAAAGCAAGAACTGCTTTTGCCGAAGCCGAAGTAGCCACCGTTAAACAGTATGTGGAATCCCTGAAATTGGAGGTACAAAAGACCCCCTCCGGCGCCTTTGTACATATCCTGAACCCGGGTACCGGGAACCTGATAGATTCCGGCAACTATGTATCGGTAAACTATACCGGCACTACCTTCAAAGGAGTAAAAGTTGACAGCAATGTGGATCCCGGTTTCAACCACGTTCAGCCCCTTACTTTCACAGTCGGCAACAGTGAAATGATCAGGGGATTTGACGAAGCCGTGCGTTTTCTCAGACCCGGTGGTTCCGCCAAAATATTTGTACCGTCCCTGCTGGCGTATGGGGCAAATCCTCCTCCCGGTTCACGGGTGATCAAACCGTATGAGAACCTCGTTTTTGAACTGACAGTAGTGGATGTTAAGGACAAGGCGCCTGCTCCGCCTCCGGCACCGGCAAATCCTCAAAAAATTGACGCCCCTCAACCAAAAAAATAGTGAGTGGTATTAAATAAAACCTGAACTTTGTGAGGTCGTCTCAA
>JBBIGW010000185.1:0-5681 GCA_037447355.1 Bacteroidia bacterium
GAGACTGGGAAAGGAAATCATGGTATTTGTGGAAAGGATCCAGAACCAGGTGGAACAATTCATCGGCATACCCTTTTCCGGGAAATTCGGCGGCGCCACGGGAAATTTCAATGCTCATCATATCGCATTCCCCAGAACCGACTGGATCAAATTCGGTAACGAGTTTCTGCAGGAACTGGGACTCAACCGCCAGCAGTTTACCACCCAGATCGAACATTATGACAACCTGGCCGCCCATTTCGATTGCATAAAACGGATCAATACGATCCTCCTCGATTTTTGCCGGGATGCCTGGACCTATGTATCCATGGAATATTTCCGCCAAAAAACCAAAAAGGGTGAGGTTGGATCCTCCGCCATGCCGCATAAGGTGAATCCCATCGATTTTGAAAATGCCGAAGGAAACCTGGGACTGGCCAATGCCATCCTGGAACACCTGTCGGCCAAGCTCCCGGTATCAAGATTGCAGCGTGACCTGACAGATTCTACCGTATTACGGAATATCGGGGTGCCTTTTTCCCATACGTTGATCGCCTTCCGGTCTATTGAGAAAGGGCTAAGCAAGTTAGTGGTCAATGACGCGAAGATCTACGAAGACCTGGACAATAACTGGGCGGTGGTGGCCGAGGCCATACAGACTGTTTTACGCAGGGAGAAATACCCGAATCCTTACGAGGCATTAAAAGAACTGACCCGGGGAAACAATAAGATTGACAAAAAAACGATCCACGGATTTATTGACGGGCTGAAAGTGAGTGAGAGCCTGAAGAAAGAACTGAGAAAAATCAGCCCGCATAATTATACGGGGATCAGTCCTTTTAAGTAAATTCAACCCCGAACCAGTTTATTGACAGATGAGAAAAACCTTATTCCTCTGTATTCTGTTGCTGAATGCAGTTTTTTCGATCAACGCACAACCTGCCTGTATCCCGAAAGGAGACTTTTCAATCAGCAGGAATCCCTGTGCCCCATTTGATGTTAGTTTTTCAACGAACGTCTCCGGCCAGACCAATATCCGCTGGAGTTTTGGCGATGCAGCTACAGCAAGCGGGAATACTTCGACGACACATAGCTATACTTCAACCGGCAATTACCAGGTTAAACTGATAACCGACTATCCCTCCTGTGTTGACACGGTCATAAAGACAATAACCGTGGATATCCTGGCGGATAACCAGCTGATTCAAACGATTGATACAACGATCTGTTCCGGGAGCAGCAAACAGCTCCGGTCGAATCCAGGATTCCAGTTTTGCTGGTCCCCTGCAACGGGTCTTGACAATCCGGCTTCGGCTAACCCGGTTACTTCTGTTACTCAAAATACAACCTACTACCTAAGTTCCCTTACAACAGGTAATAACCTGATCACTAACGGCAATTTCAATGCAGGCAACACCGGGTTTACTTCTCAGTATCATTACACCCCCAACAATACAACCGAAGGAGAATATTATGTTGGCACCAACCCAAGCGCCTGGTATTTTGCTCATTATAGCTGCAGTGATCATACAACCGGTAACGGGAATATGCTCCTTGTAAACGGTTCCCCCCTGAATAATGCGGAAATATGGAAGACCACTGTCACCGTTACACCGAATACGAATTACGCCTTTGTTACCTGGATCTGTTCAATATCAGTTCCCAACCCTGCCCAACTTGCTTTCTCTATAAACGGCAATGCGATCGGGGGACTGATTACTGCCAGTCAGCCTCCCTGTAACTGGTTTCAGTTTTATACCACCTGGAATTCCGGCACAGCCACAAGTGCTGTTATCTCGGTCATTAACAAGAATACCGTTTTATTCGGAAATGATTTTGCACTGGATGATATTTCCTTTGCACCACTTACATTCAGTCAGGATAGTGTAAAAATCACAGTTGACAAGCCTGCGATCATTACATCCGCTGACCAAAAAATATGCATCGGCAAATCCGTTCAGCTTAACACAACCGGCGGAAACAACTATAGCTGGACCCCGGGAAATGGGCTTTCTTCGACCAGTATTCCAAACCCGGTCGCTTCCCCGCTTGCCACAACAAAATACTTTGTAACAGGAACCAGCAGCAGTAATTGTACAGGCACCGATTCGGTACTCGTCACCGTCACCCCCCTGCCTGTTCTTATGGTTTCAAAATCCGGCGATATCAGTTGCGCCAGCGACAACAGCCGGCTGACGGCCAGCGGGGCAATGCAATACAGCTGGAATCCTTCAACAGGGCTAAACAACACCGCCATTCCGAATCCCGTTGCCAATCCTGCTGACACCACAACTTATGTTGTCACCGGCACAGATGCCAACGGATGTATCAATACCGCGGAGATAACAGTTAATGTCACTTCCACCGGGAAAAGCCTCTACCTGATGCCTACTGCTTTTACTCCAAACGGGGACGGCATTAACGACTGTTATGGAATTCAGTACTGGGGGCCGATCCTGGAATTGGATTTCAGTATTTATAACCGCTGGGGCGAAAGGGTTTTTCATACAACTGATCCCGGTAATTGCTGGAACGGATATTACAAGGGTGTGCGACAGGATCCAGCGGTATTTGTATTTGTGGTAAAAGCAAAAACAATTTGCGGGGAGGCCTTCCGCAAAGGAACATTTGCATTAATCAGGTAAATCTTTTCTATGCGATTCTGCGCATATAGCTTCCTGTCATTTATTTCAATTTCAACCCTTTCACCCCTGTTTAGCCAAAGCGGGCCGAACCTTATTAATAATGGTAATTTTGAGTCAGGGAAAACCGGTTTTTCTTCCGGATACTATTACACAAGCAATAATACAACAGAAGGCGAATACTATATTGGCCAACATCCGGATAATTGGTATCATCTTCATTACCCCTGTAGGGATCACAGCAGCGGCTACGGCTTGATGCTTTTGGTAAATGGATCTCCGCAGGAAGACGCGGCCATATGGGAAACAAAAACTGTTGTGAAACCCGGTACTTTATATATCTTTTCGTTCTGGCTGACTTCGATATCAAAGCCAAACCCTGCAGAACTTGCAGTTTATATAAATGGCCGCCAGGCAGGACCGATAATCAGAGGTAACAGTTATACCTGCAAATGGACTAAGTATACCTTAAGCTGGTATGCTGAAAATAATTACACCGCAGTAATCACTATACGCAATAAAAATATAATCGCATACGGAAATGACTTTGCAATCGATGATATCTTTTTTGGCAGATCAGACTCACAGCCTGAGCCCCCCGACTGCTCCGGCAAAATTCCCGCCCGTTTTGAATACAGTATTTCAGCCTGTAACAAAGTCTCCTTCAAACTCAGTGCTAAAAAACCGAAGAACCTGCAGCGTATCCACTGGGATTTCGGGGATGGCAGCTCTTCTGAGAAAACCGCCCCGGCACACCTGTTCAGCCGGTACGGCCAGTTTACCGTAAAAGCGATCGTCAGCAGCAAACCCAGATGTACGGATACTTTCAGCAGGACCATAACCATCCGCCCGCTGAAGACCGGTTTCAGTTTCACCGAACAGGGACAGCCGGGCAAACTCGTGTTTGCAGCCGACCACAACAGTGCGCTTTATTCCTAGAACTTTGGCGACGGGGAAACCCTCTCCAACCAGTCACGGGTATTTCACCAGTTCAAAGAAAGCGGGGAATACAATATTTCCCTGATGGCAGCCGATCAGGCAGGATGCCGGGATACTGTGCAAAAAACAATCCGGGTGGTAATACCGGAAAAACAACTTCCTGAACCATTCGCGGATAACCGCCAGAGCCCTTTTATACCTGCCGGTCACACCCCACTCGAAAAAAGAGAAAAAGAGATCATTAAAACTATTGTGGTACAGCAGGACACTGTAAGTATATCATTGTATGACAACGGGATCATTGACGGCGATAGTATTACCCTGCTGCTGGACGAGACCGTACTCCTGTCTCACCAGTTACTGCAACGAAATCCCCTGCAGCTCCGGCTGCCCATCTCCCGGGAAAAAGAAAGCCATGAGTTAACCATGTATGCGGAAAACCTGGGCAGTATTCCACCCAACACCGCCCTGCTTATCATCCGTGACGGGGAAAAACGCTATGAAGTGTATATCAGCAGCAGTAAAAAAAGTAACGGGGTGGTATTGTTTACCCGGAATCCCTGACCCTACCATTTTACTATAAAAACCAGCAGCTCTTTTCCGTCTTCCATCCTTTTTTCCAGGAAGCTGAAACCGGCCTTGAGCAACACTTTCTGAGACGCTTCATTGGGTGTTTCGGTAATGGCATAAATTTCGTTCAGCTTTGTATGTTCCCGGAAATAAGCCAGGCCGGCCCGGGTGACTTCCGTGGCATATCCCCTGCCCCAGCTTTCCGGAACAAAAGCATAGCCTAACTGGATCTTCAGGGGATCATACGGCACCGGGATAATGGCAAATGTACCCACGAAGCGACCACTGACTTTTTCATCAATCATCCATCGTCCGCCGGTTTCAGGTTCCGGCGATGCCAGCGCTTCCCGCAAAACCGCATCGCTTTCCTCCCTGGTTTTAACCGGGCGTATATACCGCATTACATCCGGATCGCCCTGCAGCCGGTAAAAATAGTCATAGTCTGTATCGGCCAGCGTCCGTACCCTGAGCCGCTCTGTCTGGAAAACCACCATGTGCTTTTACGAATCTTTAATTGTTTACAAATTACCAACATCAAACCCATGTTAACAAGCCGGAGAACAATTAATTTTATATTTATAGAGAAACCATTTTACCAAAACCCTTTTTATGCCACGCCCAAACAAACCCGGGCTGCCGTTCAGCAGGCAACGCCGGAAGTTGCTGAAACTCCTGGGACTCGGCAGCGCAGTTACTATCGGCCAATCTGCTGCCGCGCAGATCAGGATCGGTAAAGTAACGGAGCAACCGAGACAGGTTATGATCGCCGGCGCTCCCCGTTATATTTCGGTTAAGTTATTAAGGCCGGAAGATCTCCTGTCCCTTGAACTGAGGTATTACAACTTCAGTTTGTCCGGCAACAGCCTGCAAAAAAAAGGCAACCCGGCTTACCTCTCCGTTATCTTTCAGCCACAATCAATCAGTGAACAGGCCTGGAATGAAGAAGAAGGTTCCATGGAAACACCTGCGGTACCCGGCCGCCTGCTGATCGGCGGGGAAAGCCGGCTGGTCTTCGAAATACCGGCTTCCGTTAGCAGTATCCCGCTCAGTTTAACTGAATTACTCAATTGGGATCTGTATGAACTGCTGGTGAACGACCGCGCCCGTCAACCTGCCGGCCGAAGACTCCTCAACCCCGTTATTACCCCGAAAGTGAATACGATCCGCGGTAAAATCAGTACCGACCGGCTGAATAAAAATATACCGGCTGCCCGGGGACTATCCAAAGACGAAAGAGCAAGCATCAACCGGCTTGTACTGCCTGAAGAAAACAACGGCCGGAGAGAAGTGATCACAAATATCGTCCCGGGGATCATGAACCTGGTGAAAGACCCGGTAGGCCCTCCCGGCGAACTGGAAACATCCATTGAAGTCCCCTTACGGCTCTATCTCTCCCCTACCAAACTGGCGGGCTGGAAACACCTGAAGAAGATCAGCCCCGATGAGGGTATCCTGAAAGAGACGAACCGCTTATTTGAGTTATGGCATACCCGCCTCGGCACCAAAACCACAAAAGGCATTGATGAATCGGATCTTACCAATGAACAACGC
>JBBIGW010000186.1:0-5639 GCA_037447355.1 Bacteroidia bacterium
TTAATTCATTGGGACATTGTCAAATTCCAAAAATTTCTTTATCTTCTCCCCCCGAAACCTGTAGGACTAACTCTGCAATAGTAACTCTCCCCATCGGCGAATCGGCTAATTGATACATTGGCAAATCGTCAAATTACTTCAGCTTCTTCATCTTCACCGTCTCAATCCGCGTATCCGTCACATGGATGATGTCGAACTCGTAATCGTCGATAATGATGCGTTCTTTTTGCCGCGGGATGGTCTCGTGGTAGTTGATGATATAACCGGACAGGGTTTCGGCTTCTTCCATTCCGAACGAAAACCCGTATTTCTCTTCCAGGTAATCCAGTTCCAGGCGGCCTGAAAAGATATATTCATTCTCCGCCAGCTGTTTTTCCACGAACTCTTCGGTATCATACTCATCGTGTATTTCGCCGAATAATTCTTCCAGTACATCTTCCATGGTGATAATGCCGGCTGTGCCGCCGAATTCATCCACCACCCAGGCAATGCTTTTTCTTTCCCTGCTGAATTTCCCGATCAGGTCCGTGGCGCTCATGCTTTCCGGTACGGCCGGGATAGGCAGTAATACGGATTTGATCTCGGCCGGTTTTTTGAACATATCTAACTGGTGCACATAACCGATGATATGATCAATATTATTCTCATAGACCAGGAGCTTGCTCAGCTTGGTGTCCACGAATTTCCGGGTGAGTTCTTCAACGGTGGCCTTGCTTTCAATGCCCACAATTTCCTTCCGGGGTACCAGGCATTGCCGGATCTTGACCCGGGGCAGCTCCTGTGCATTTTCCATCAGCTGGGTATTCCGTTCCTGGCGTTCATCTCCGCCATTGGGCTGAAACAGGTGCCGGAGGTCACTTCGTTTCAGGGCTTCCTTATTGTTTTTATCCATGCGGATATTGAACACATATTTCAGTATCCACTCAGAGAGATCGATAAAAGAGGCGGCAATGGGGAACAATGCCTGGTAAAACATATTGGTGACCTGGGCCAGCTTTTGCAGCATCCAGGTGCTCCTGGCCCGGAAAAAAGCCCGGGGGATGAACTCCGCAAAAATGAGAACAATAAAAGTGGCGAGGATGATCTCCACGAGGATATGCACGGTATCCGAACCGATCCGGAAATATTGCCAGATCGGCTGCATCACGGTGCTGATCTGCAGCCCGAGAAAAACCAGGAAAATATTAAAGCCCAGCAGGGTGGTGCCCAGGAAGCGGGCGGGTGACTCCAGGAATACGGACAGGATCTCCATATTGCTGTCATCCTGCTTTTTTTTGATTTCCAGGCTAAGGCGGTTGGCGCTGTAAAAAGCCATTTCGATCCCTGCAAAAAATCCCATGAGCAGGAGCGTGAGGATAAAAAACACTACCGAGTACCAATCGATCATAGGGACAAAGATAATAAATAGCGAGTGGTGAACAGGAAATAGGGAGCAGGGGGTGGAGACGAGAAGAGTAACCCGCTGCAACAGGGTGATGCAAAAGGGAATAGACGGAAGGGGGAGGAGTCAGGCCGGGATGACCCTATCGTTATTTCCCCAGGAACACCCGGACGAGGGCCTCTGCTTCGGAACAGGCACGGTCCAGTTTGTCGTTGAGGATTACATGATCAAAACGGTTTTTAAAGGAAAGTTCATAAGCCGCCTTACTGAGCCGGGCCTTCAGGGATTCTTCTGTTTCCGTACCGCGGGAGCGAAGCCTTTTTTCCAGCTCTGCTATGGAAGGGGGCTCAATAAACAGCGAAAGAGTTTGCCCCGGGAATTTTTCCTGCACATGGAGCCCGCCCTTTACATCCACATCGAGCAGGGGCGATTTCCCGTCTTCCCAGATGCGCTCCACTTCCTGTTTTAACGTGCCATAGTATTTTCCTTCGTATACCATCTCCCATTCCACAAAAGCATCTTCCGCGATCTTTTGTTCAAACTCAGGTACACTGATAAAGTAATAATCCACCCCGTCTTTTTCATTGTTCCGGGCTTTCCGGGTGGCGGCCGATATGGAAAAAGAAAGCCGCTCCGGCAGCCGGTTTAACAGGTGACGTACTACGGAGGTTTTGCCCGCCCCGGAAGGAGCGGCAATGATGATGATCTTGTTTTTTTTGCCCGGCATATAAAGGGGGCAAAGGTAAAGATATTCGCTGCAAACTGATCGTTGTATCCGGGAATGTAACAGCATACCGTGCCTCCCGGGTGCTGAATACGGGTAAGCCGGCTCTTGCCTGATGATCCTGCGGGGAAAATAACAGGAAACCCTCACAAATTTTAAAGCCGGGATGAAGTGAAAACAAGCCAGTCATTGCAACCCTCTTCTGCGCTTGCGGAACCTGATATGGTAAAAGGTAAATCACCCGTTTATTTGCCGGAACTCATGGCTTTGATAACAGCCAGGGACTTATCACTGATAAATTTTTTGTACTCGGCTGTCTCGCAGCCATAGATCGCGATTTTCCCGTTCTGATCATGATGAACACCCCATCCATACCGTTTTGTCAGGGGGGAGGCCCTTAAACAGGGCTGCCCCCTGGAGAAGAATGCTTCCCGGGCCGCTTTATATTCAGTTTTTGTCAGGTCATTCCGTTCTGCAAACACCTGGAAGAGCACATCGTCTGATGTGAAACGGTAGGGGTTTTTCCGGATCAGGTCAAACTGGATACCGGCAACGGTCCTGGTCTCACCTTTTGCCGGGGGCACCTGGCCACTTGTTACGGGACAATCATCGGCGATAACAATGAAGGTGTCTGTGTAATTTGTCGAGTGAATTTTCATACTAAAGCCGGTGGGGATTTGTAATACCCCGGTTCGAATTTCAACAACCTTGATAAAGGCCGGCTCCCAATTTACAAAATGCTTTGCAAATGAAAAAGGCGGTCCGAAATGGCCGCCCTGTTGAAACCCGGTTAAGTGGTGTTATCTTTTTCTTACCGGTCTGGGCTGTCTTACCTTGAATAATCCCACGAATAAACTGTAGCCGAACAAGGCGCCAAACCCGATTTGTTTCATCACCCCGAGTAAATCCGTGGTTTGCCACTCCTGCATCACTTTCCCGTCCTTTATTTTTCTCACGAAGATTCCGTTGATTGTTAAGTTCTTTTTATTGGCCGGAGCGCCCATGAATTTACCGGTGTTGATGGCCCTGGAAATAAACCGGATAGAAACCAGGTCATCATCGGCCACGATATGGGGGAATTCCATGGTCAGGTTTGAAAAGGCGGCTTTCATGTCCTGCATAAAACCGATATATTCATCTTTAGTGAATACAAAACCGTCGCCGGTATAAGTAAAGTTATCATCCAATAGAAGATCAAGATCATTCCATCGTCCTTCCAGTATGGCCCCGGATACGGCCAGTGCGGTGTTTTTTACCTGTTCTTTGTCCATTTTGTTATTATTATGGAACAAATTTGATTCAAACAGCGGTCAGGAAAAATACACTACCCGAAAAGTAAGTACTATAGATTTGGTAAGTATAAAATCCAATATTTAGTTTTGCGGAAAGAAAGATGAATGAAACGATATAAAATAGACGGCACTTACTATTTCTGCCCGGTAGATTTGACCTTGTCTGTTATCGGGGGCAGGTGGAAAGGATTAGTCTTCTGGAATTTACGGGAGGGCCCCAAACGGTTTGGGGAGATCAAAAAGGTACTGGCAGGCATAAATGATAAAATGCTGACGCAGGTACTGAGGGACCTGGAGGCAAAAGGGGTAATCAGCCGGAAAGCTTATGATGTCATACCACCCAAAGTAGAATACTCGCTGACTAAGGAGGGGAAAAAACTCTTGCCGGTGATGGCCCGGATGTCGGATTGGGGTGTGAAATATGAGGTTTAAACAGGTGATCACCTGGTCCCGCATACTATTGCAACAAAAATTATCCCCGCCTGCTGGAACGCTTGTTGAGGAAAAAAGGTGAGGCGGGCCGTCAAAAAATAAATCAGCTATCGCTTCAACGGGGTAATTGCCGGTTGAAGATTTATTCCTGTCAGCCCTTCTTGCTTTCTTTTGGTTCCGGCCGGCCCTTACCTGTGTTGATCAGGCTCCTTAAACTTTGCTGTATATACTGGCCCCAGGCATTGGAGCAGTCGCCAAAACACTCAACCCCGGGGACCAATCCCTGGTGCGTAAAGCGGATCTCTGTTTGGTTATCTTTCTCCGTGACCTCAAACAGGATCTTTGTACCGGTCCATTCCTGTTTGTCCTTGAGAAAATTTAGCCGGCTGTCCGTCACAAGCCATACTATTTTTTTTCCCGGAACAAGTTCCACCAGTTTTTGCGTAGAGAGGTGGACATCACCAAAACGAACGGTAAACTCATCATTCAGTTTTTGCGAACGGCCCTCCAGGTTTTCAGTCCACCAGGACGTAACGCTGTTAATGTTGTCGAATGCTTCCTGCGCTGTGGCATTGACCCGGATGTTTACCGTATAATCCTGTGCTTTCATTTTCTTGTTTTAATAAAGGAGAAAATTGTTCTGATATCAACTGATCGCATTTTATTTTACCCGGCCGCACGGAGTCTTTTTTCATCTGCTGTGCCTGGGTTACCCTTGCTGTTCGGCCGGCCTTTGCCGGTGCTGATCAGGTCCCGTAAGCTCTGCAGGATATAATGGCTCCATGCGTTGGAACAGATCTCATAGCATTCGTATTCGGGTGCCAGGCCCTGGTGCGTAAACCGGATTTCTGTTTTATTATTCCTTTCAGCAATTTCAAACCAGATTTTTGTGCCGGTCCACTCGCTTTTGTCTTTGGTAAACTTAAAATAGTTGTACTTCACCAGCCAGGCGACTTTTTTGCCCGGAATGCATGTTATTATTTTCAGCTGGCAGTAATGAAGATCTTCGTAATGGTAGGTAAACTCATCATTGAGCTGGCCGGTGGGGCCTTCAATTTCTTCTGACCACCAGCCACGTACATTGTTGATGGCGGCAAACGCTTCTTCTGCTGTTTTGTCTGTCAGCAGGCTGCAGGTAAAATCTACTGAGCTCATTTTCATACTGGTCAATTTGTCCCACAAATGTATTGTCCTGAAAACACTTACACGGGGGGCTAAACAGACTTTTTAGCGGGTTGATCCGGACAGGCGGAAATTCTACCTTTATACAAAATAAAGAAATGAAACATCTTACGATCATTGTTCCGGACGGGCAAAATAACCTGAGCAGTATTGTAGGGGCCTACAAGTTGTTTTCAAGGGCCAATGCCTGCTGGCGCGAAAACGGGAGGAAGGAATTGTTTAAAATTGAACTGGCCGGCATTTCAAAGGAAGTGGAATTCTATGGAGGCTTGTTTACCGTGAAACCACAGGTTCATATTTCCGGCATTGCCAAAACGGATCTCGTCATCATCCCTTCCCTGAATCATAATTACCAGGAGGCGGTAAAGGAAAATAAACAACTCGTGGATTGGGTGGAAATGCAATACAAGGGCGGCGCCGAAATAGCCAGTATCTGCACGGGTGCATTTATGCTGGCGGCATCGGGCTTGCTGGATGGGAAAAGCTGTTCCACCCACTGGGTCGCGGCAGATCATTTCAGAATGATGTTTCCGGAAGTGAAAGTGCAGTCGGACCGGCTGATTACAGATGAAAAAGGGATTTACACGAACGGGGGCGCTTATTCGTTCCTGAACCTGCTGGTTTACCT
>JBBIGW010000187.1:0-5601 GCA_037447355.1 Bacteroidia bacterium
TAATCCTTCATTTACTATCCCTTCAGCTCTGGTTACAAATTACAATACAAATAAGCCGCTTCCCAATGCGGATTAAGGCAAAAATTGCATAGCGCGACAGCGCGGCAATCGATTTTTTGCTTTAAGCCCCTCAAAAACGGGATCACCGCAGGTAATCCTTCGCCTATTTCCCTTCATCTCAGGTTATACAGCATCTGTGGTTCACAGATGATTTCGTAATAAGTATCCCTTTATAAAACATCCGGTCAGATCGCTTTTTATGATTAAACGCTGGTGAAGAATGCTCCGGGTGGCAGCGAACCCGGTGCTTTGACCTTCTGCCACCAGCAAGTTCCTCCCGAAAAATTATCTTTACCGCAGGCAGCAGAATCCGCCTGCAACCCGGTCAAAACAATAAACGTCAACTTTCGCACTGATGGTTGCTGAAACGTTCCTTCCCGCCGGTTATACCGATACCCTCTTCAGCCGCTTTCCCGATACGGATAGTAAGAGCAACGGCCAGGAAGCCAATATCGGGGTGAGGTGGAAAATGACCGAACAGGACAAAACGACCTCATTCATTTTCTGAAGACCCTGAAGTGGTCACCCGGTATTACCGGTAAGTGTCCATTTGCCTACAACTTTATCTCCTCAATCAGCACATCCCAGTGTGCCAGCAATAGTTCAAACCGGTGCTGCTCCTCCCGGGTCAGTTTTTCAAGGTCGGGATAGAGTTCCTTCTTATAGGGCCCGGTAAGATTAGGATCGAAAGCTGCTTTTTCGTCCTTAAACACAATGGTTACTTTGAAATCAAAACGAGTGTCTTCGCCACTGTGCAATTTCGGTTTCTCCGCCTTCACACTGATAATATCGCCCTTTTCAATGGCCTTCTTTAATAACGGGTAGTGATTAACTTTCCATAGCTGAATAAATTCTTCTGCAAAACCCCATTTCACTTTATAATAATTCTCAATGGTAAAACTGCCCGGCCTTTGTGCACTGGCGGTTTGCTTTGCAGCCGTGAACATGATGAGAAAAGTGAATAAAACCACGGCAATGAATTTCCCGAAGTATGGCTTCCTGTTTTTCATATTTCATTTATTTATTTTAAAAAATATATCCGCGGCTCAACGCCACTGCAGACTTACTATACAAGTTTAACCGGGGCGACCTTTCCCTTATTCTCAACACGGGGGCGGTAAATATTTGCAGCAACCTTCTCCGCCAATGATTTCGGAAAAAACTTTGGCAAAAAGGCATTGAGTTGGTTGATAAACCCGGGAATAATCTCCGCCTTACCCCTGAACAATCCCTTAACAGCAAGTTGCCCCACTGTCTCAGGTGTCATATTAAATCGCTCGGCCGTGCGTAAAACATGGGCACCCATGCGCGCCCTGTTGACAAAATCCGTATCAGTACTTCCGGGTATGAGGCAACTTACTGAAATGGCTGTATCTTTCAGTTCATGCCGCAGGCCCCGCGTAAAAGAAATAACAAATGATTTAGAAGCCGCGTATACAGACAGATAGGGGACAGACTGGTAACAGGTAGTACTCCCCACATTGAGCAGGTAGGATTTCCTGTTTTGTTTCAGCACAGGAATATACGCATGAGCGATCTTCAGCTGTGCCTTAATATTCACATCAATGATGTTCAGTTGTTCCTCAATCGGAATATGCGCAAAGGCGCCATTTAAGCCGTAGCCGGCATTATTTACCACAATAGTTAACTGGCTATGATACGGCAGCGTCCAGTTCTTTATCACTGCCGCACAATCACCGGCAGAAAGATCCTGCCCCAAAATATGCACCGGCACATTATAGGTCCTGATAAATCCTGAATACGTTGCCAGCAGGGTTTCATAGTCAATATCGACCAACAGGAGTCCATACCCTTTTTTTGCCAATTCTGCAGCGATCGCCTTCCCGATACCCTTCGCCGCCCCGGTTACCAATGCATAAGCCATTCTTATAATTTTTATTATTTCTGAAATTAGTTTCCCGGATTTTCACATATCCGGAATTAAAGCTCCTGTGCTGTCCGCTTTTTCCTTTTTCTTTTTTTTGGTTTTGTCAGATGAATAAATCTTCCATTGACTGACTTTATGATAAAAGGGCGTTGGGCTATCCGCATCTTTGGGTTTGTAGGCCCCTGTAATAATCGGGAAATACATTACCCGCCTGCGGCTTCGTTCCCCGGAAAACGGGGATTGCTGCACCCGGTGCCATAATCTCCCATCGTGTACGGTTAAGTCACCGGCCTCAATATTCAGGCCGACCTCATTTTTGTCCGGCCGGTTATCAATAAAATATTTCTTCCGGAAGAATAAGGTCATCAGGCCCCGGTTATGTGTACCAGGTAAAACACGCAGCCCCCCGTTGCTTACGGGGCAGTCATCCAGGTGCAAACCAACATTTAGCATCGGGCGTATCCTGGAACCTAAGAACAGGTCTCTCGGGCTGTCTGTATGCCAGCCCAGCTGAGAATACTGGCTGGATTCGGAATTAATATAATGATTCACCACCAGGCCGTCCTTTTCATTTTCCCCGATCCGCCCTTCGTAAGGCAGGAGCAATTTGGTCAGGGCCGCCGGTTTATCACTTTTAACAAACGCACTCAGTACCCCGCTGTAAAAGGAGGTGAAGGCCATGCGCTGGATAATAACGGAACCATCCATATCCTCCCCGAACTTCAGCGGTATGCCGTTGACTTTTTGAATTTCATTTTCAACCAGGTGCTGCTCCACACGCTTTATTTCTCCCAGGAAGCTGGCAACCGTTTCCCTGTCAATAAAATTTTTAAACTGGATAAACCCGTTTTTTGAAAAAAAAGCGGCCTGCCTGTCCGTCACAGCATCCTCCAGGTGAAATTCATGTGAAAATTCCTTTCTCATAACTGAATTATTTTGATGATTCATTTTGCCCAGATTGACTTTACAGGCGGGAGGTACTCCGCCAGGTAGTCATCAATTTCCGTTTCAATCACATTGTTCAGCACATTGGCAGCGATCATCTGCCCTGCAAATGCGATCAGCACCAGCATTTCTTCCGGCGTACGGTTTCTTGCCACACTTTTATAAACCATATCGGCAATATTGCCTGAATACCTGGCGATGGCCGTTCCAAAACTGACCAGGTCACTCTCATATTCTGTCAGGCTCAGGTTTTCGGGATCTTCCCCGTTATCAATGATGATTTTCCTGAAATACGCATAATAAAGAGAGCACTCCGATGCCTTGGATAGGGAGAAAGCAAAAAAATAAGCCTGTCGCTGCCCCAGGATTTTTTTAACCTGCTCAAATAACGGATACCATTGCATATAGGTTTCAAAAGCGAGTAATGAATACCCCAGCGTGGCTTTCATATTGGTTATCCGTCCCCCGTACGCATGCAAATGACGCTGACAGGCCACCTGCAATGAGGGGGTTGTTTCACTTTGCTTCAAGGGCTGAATTCTTGCCATAATTATTAATCCGGGTATTTACAGGTTACAAACAGGAAAATATTTCTCCGGCAAATATAGAAGTTTTATATTTGTCTACCTTTTTAGTAGACTAATAATTTATTTATTTTTTTATTCTCTTACAATTACTATGACCCGCAACCCAAAACCACACCCGGTACCGGCCCTTAGCGTAACACTATTATTACTGCTTGTTTTCAGTACCTTTTTTGCACTGGCCGGCTATCCCTTACCCGGCCACCGGGGGATTCAGCCCTCAAAAGCCAACGGCTACTGGCGGGGGGAGTACAGCTTACAAAACGGAACCAGCATTCCTTTTCATTTTGAAATTAAAAATGATCCAAAACAGGGAACTGTCCTGTATTTTATTAATGCCGATGAGCATTTTAAATCCGGGAAGCTGACAGCCGATCACGATTCATTACGATTAAGCCTGGACCCTTTTGACAATGAATTTGTTTTCCGGCTGTTCAAGGACTCCCTATCGGGTATTATCCGGAAAACGGATAGTAAAGACCCCGGTTCCCGGGTAACTGCCAAAAAAAATATCAAAGCCCGGTTTATCTTTCCGGCGGCCATCCCTCCACCAGATATTTCCGGTACCTATCAAATAAATTTTTCGGGTAAGAACGGTACTACCGAACCCTCCGTTGGATTGTTTACACAAACAGGCGCAGCATTGAAAGCCACTTTTCTGAAGATCACCGGCGATTCAAGGTACCTGGACGGCATTCTTGTACAGGATAGTTTTTACCTGTCTTCCTTTATCGGTTCCCAACCGCTTTACTACAGGGGAAAGATCAGCCCGGATGGTAAGATCAGTGGCGAAGCGCTGGGGCCCCGGGGCAGCCAATCCTTTACCGGTACGACCAATGAAGATGCCGCTTTACCGGATCCTTATCAACTTACGTACCTGAAAGAGGGCTACAAAAAATTCAGCTTTAGTTTCCCGGACATAAACGGAGCTACTGTATCCCAATCCGATAAACGCTTTACCGGGAAAGTACTGATCATAACCATTGGCGGTACCTGGTGTCCTAATTGCATAGATGAAGCCGCCTTTTTATCCCCCTGGTATGAAAAAAATAAGGACCGCGGGGTGGAAGTCGTCAGTATTTTGTATGAGCGCCAAACCGATCCGGCCTATATCCGCAAATCATTGGGCCGGTTTAAAAACAGGTTTCACATTGCCTATACCCTACTGGTTGGCGGTACGGCAGACAAAGCAGTAGTGGCGGCTTCCCTCCCTTCCCTGAACAGTTTTTTGTCTTTTCCAACCACCCTTTTCATAGACAGGCAGGGAAATGTTTCAAAAATTCATACCGGGTTTACAGGACCCGCCACTGGCAAATATTATACAGCGTTTGTAAAAGAATTTAACCAGCAGGTTGACGAATTGCTGGGTAAATGATCTACAGAACCGGCAGGGATAACCCGGGCCAGGCTGCCCTTAAAATCGCCGGGCAATGGTAATACCCCCCTGTATAATTGCATCGCTATTGCTATCCGTCTGAAAGCCGCCCAGCAGGCCGATGCTGATCCTGTTATTAATCGTATAATTATACTGGAGCTGGAAAATTCCTCCAACCGAAGCTGTTTCCTGCGGGGTTCTGTTCATATATTCCACCAATACAGCCGGCACACCGGTCGTATTCGGATAATAAAGCCGGTAGCCATCTGTCCCATTCGAAGCAGACTGGTACCTCGCGAACAAGCCCAGGCTGGTGAGCAGTTCATGCTTTGCCGTTCTGATAAAGCTGAATCCCGCGTTCACACCTGCCTGTACACCCGCGGTCGTAAACCGGATGGAGCCATCCTTAGTGATCCCTGTATTATTATCCTCGATGATAATTTCATCCTTACCATGGTTAATGGAAGCCCTGAAATTATAATTCAGCGAAAACCGCCGGGCCGGGTAACGGATATACTCAGCCCCAAAACTGATCCCGTTATAGTCCCCGCTGCCATGCCGGGCATATCCGCCGGTTAACTGAATAGCCCTGCCGGGGAGATTTGTTTGCGCACTTACCGAGGAGCAAAAAAACAGGCTGAACAGCGCGATAACAGCAGTAAAATTTTTCATTTTTTCTTTGAATTAAGATTATAAAATATATCAGTTGTAACTAAATAAAGCCACATACATCCTTTAAACAGGATGCG
>JBBIGW010000188.1:0-5580 GCA_037447355.1 Bacteroidia bacterium
GCAGGTATTAGAAAAACGCATTCAATCCGGCAATGAAGAAATCGCGGTCCGGGCTTCTTATATCGAAAAGCGCACGGAGAGTTTTATTATTGAACTGAGCTGGACACCCGCCTCTTTATCATTCGCGGAACTGTTGCACAAAGCCGGCGCTATTCCCCTTCCCCCCTATATAAAACGCAAAGCGATGCAGGAGGATAGTGAACGATACCAGACCGTTTATGCTCAGCAGGACGGCTCCGTGGCTGCTCCCACGGCCGGCCTGCATTTTACCGATGCGGTCTTCCGGTCATTGGCTGAAAAAAATATTTCGACGGAATTCCTGACCCTGCATGTGGGCGCCGGTACGTTTAAACCGGTAAAGGCAGAACGGATGGAAGGGCACGAAATGCATGCAGAATGGATGGATGTTTCTGCCGCTGCTATTAAAAACCTGCTTGTGAACCTCGACGGGACGATCGTCGCGGTCGGGACCACTTCGCTGAGGACGATAGAGAGTTTGTATTGGATGGGAGTGAAAGCCGCTAGTTATGAGCGGCGAGCTGCGGGCGGGGAAACAGAAAGAGACGGTATCGAAATTAAGCAATGGGAGGTATATGAACGGACGGATCAGGATATGCCGGTTAAGGAAGCGCTGGAAGCCCTGCTCCGGTGGATGAAGGAGCGGAAAATGGAACGGCTTGTTACCCGTACGCAGATCCTGATCGCACCGGGCTACCGGTTCCGGATCGTAAAAGGGCTGATAACTAATTTCCACCAGCCCCAGTCCACCCTGCTCCTGCTGGTGGCTGCCCTGATCGGGGATGATTGGCGAAAGCTTTATGATTATGCCCTGAAAAATGAATACCGGTTTTTGAGTTACGGGGATGGGTGTTTGTTGTGGGGGAAATAAAGTATTTAGTGAAAATTTTATTTCGCTGTGTCTTTGAACGATTGCTAGCACGCCTTGTCATGTCCCGGCTTCAGCAAATGCAATCATTCAAATCCCCAACGTTAAAAAATGAAATACTATTACCATTCATTATCAATATTTTCAATACAAAAAGAGGGAAGGCCGTTCCAACCGCTTTACATAGGAACCCATGTTGTGCGAAGCTCATTAAGTATTAGAGGATTTCTTTTTTGCGAAATATCTAGTAAAAGGACTTAAAATAATGCTGACTAGTAAGATTGTTAACCAATGGCATGACAATGTAAAATATACACTTTTGTTAACCCGGAAGTACCCGAGTACATTTCTACAATCATTTCTGTCTACCTCTTTATAAACTACTGCTTCATGATTTATGTTAATTAGTGCGCAAGTATTACGACAGATTAATACAAATAATTCAAATTTAAACTGTGATGGTTCTGGTTCATTTGTAAAAATATTTCTATTTACAGTGCCATTAATTTTATCTGAAATAGTCCATTGCCCAAATATATGAAGTAAGAAAAATGTAATAAATATAACAAATACATTTAAAATAATTGAAGGAGTAATATTTTTATTACTTAAATGTTTAAGCATTTATATTGAGTTGCCAATGCAGGATTCTTATTTCGCACAACGGACACGGCTTGGCGATGTGGCGGCATTTGAAAATCGTCAGCCCGTAACCGCTGCTAAATTTAGAAATAATAGTTCATTGTTTATTCTATTACTCGGTGTTATTCGTCGGCTGGAACTAAAGCCGATTGGCGAACAAAAAGCTGAGAATATATTCGTCGCCCGCCATATTGCCTAACCGCCTTTTGGCGAATACCCTTCGTCATTTTTCTTCGTCTTCATACATTATGAAATTTCGCAACGATTTCTTTCCAAAGTCTTTTTGCGTTGTTGTGTCAAGGCTGTAATAGTCATGGTCAAATGCATAAGATTCAGTAACAACAGTGTCAAGTAGCCAGTCAGATAGTTTTGAATTATACCGAAACCTGTATTCCGAAATTGACTTCCAATTGCTGGCACAATACTCATTAATAATAATTTGTCCTTTATTGATTGTCATTCCACCATAGGGGTCTGACATACCACAGCAGTTACCACAAGGGATAGCTTTGGAATTTTTGAATAGAAATTTATAAGTTTTATTTCCTTGTCCTGCGAAAACTAACAACTCCCTTGGTAAGTCAATACCAGAAAAACGTAAAGTGTCTTCGCCAGTAATACCTGTAACCAAAATAAGGTCAAGAATATTGTCATTATTAATGTCGCCTGAAAATGTGTCAATGGATTCTTGTCCCTTTTTAATAAACTTTGTAATAGAAGCTGAAAGTAAAATTTTTTCCGTTTGCCTTTCCAAATTCCAGTTAAACGCCTCATGTCCTGGATAAGCCGAATCAAGTCGCACTTCAGGTAATGTATCATTTATTTTGACAGGTTGCTTCTGCTTCATGCTTTCTTGTCCGCATGAAAAAAGGAATAATAGAAATATTGTTAGGAATTTACTCACTCGTTAGGGTTTCGCGCAGCGTATGTATTATCGAATATACAATATCGTTACCATTTCTCCCTTCGGGGAAGATGCCTTGAAAACCAGTTAATTGCACAGTTCATGTCAAACCGATCCGGAAGGTTTCCATTGGTCAATGCTACAAGATTATGTGTCCCAGTTTAATTTAAGCAAATACCTGACCGCCAGCCGGGGATAACCAGTTAACCCGGCTGCTCCGGGAAAAATTTTCGAAAGTAGAATTGATATTGAGCGGGCCCCTACCCTTTCTTCAGCGGCAGATCCATCGTAAAGACGCTTCCCTTGCCCAGGGTGCTCTCGGCCTTGATCTCGCCCCGGTGCGCTTCCACCACGGTTTTTACATAACTGAGACCGAGGCCGAAGCCTTTTACATTGTGCACATTCCCGGTATGGGCCCGGTAAAACCGTTCGAAGATCCGCTTCACAGTATCACGGTTCATCCCGATCCCGTTGTCTTCGATCCGGAGGGTAAAATGCTTATTGAGGTTCTGGGTGGACAAGCGGATGGAGGGGGGCACATTGTCCTTGGCGTATTTCACGGCATTGTCCACGAGGTTGTTCACCAGGTTGGAAAAATGCACTTCATCGGCTTCGATCAGGTCATTGCCGGCATTCAGCGCTAATTCCACTTTCCCGTTCTTGCTCTCCAATTGCAGGGCAAAATTATCCACCACCTCTTTGATCACTTCATGCACATGCACCGGTTTCAGGTTCAGCTCCACTTCCTGCTTCTCCAGTTGAGAGGCTTTCAGGATGGTTTCCACCTGCCGGTTCATTCGCTGGTTCTCCTCCTTGATGATCCCGCTGAAATACCCCAGCTTCTGCCGGTCACTGATCACTTTTTCATTCCGCATGGCATCCACGGCCAGCGAGATGGTGGCGATGGGGGTCTTGAATTCATGCGTCATGTTATTGATAAAATCGTTCTTGATCTCCCCCAGCTTTTTCTGCCGCAGCATCGTGCGCACTGTAAGGTAAAAAGCGGCAATGATGATGATGGTAAACAGGATGGACGCCCCGATCCGCCAGCGGAGGTCCTTTAATACCAGGCCCTTGATATTGGGGATCACTACAAACAAGACCTCATTCACCCCCAGGCTTTCCCCGGCCGTGCCACTCAGGGCTTCCAGTCCCCAGTTGTAGGAAAAATTATTCAGGGTATCCTCGTAAGCCACAATGAAATTGGGCGAGATCTTTTCAAATACATTATTTCCCAGGCGGTCGAAGGAGGCGATCCCGAACTCAAACCTGATTTTCCGGAGGTTATTCTGCTGGAAGGCCCGGATAAATTTTTTGCGGATCTCTTCCACATCGAAACGCTGTCCCACCGTAACCGGCTTAAAGAGTTCGAGGGTGAATTCATCGCTGAGCAATCCCCGCTTGGTATTACCCGGGGAAAACCCGCCCTTGTGCTGGGCCAGTTCGTTCCCCACCATTTTGGTGCTTTCCTCCACGCTGTGCTTGATCTGCTCCTGCCTGAGCAGCACCATATTATTGATCCAGGACACCTGGATCAGGATCAGCCCGATCAGCGACAAACTGATCAGCACGGTAATGATGGTAAATATGCGTTTCACTGTTTTTTAATCGGTCGTAATATACTGTATCCGGTTTATAGTCAAAGCACTGACCTGTTTCCCCGGGCTGCCTGCAAATGTAAGGCCCCTTCCGCAGCGCTACTAACCCGGGCCCGGTATCCGGCTCAATTTAACTTGTTCTTTACCTTTTTAAAAGGACGAGGCCCGGTATTCCGAACAGAAATTTTAAAAAAAGAAATTTCCCCATTAAATTGAACTATGATTGAGCCGGCCCCGGGTATATTACTGATCGCGGATCCCTTCCTGAAGGACCCCAACTTCCTGCGGACCGTGGTCTTGCTCTGCGAGCACCAGCCCGAAGGCAGTTTCGGGTTTGTGATCAACCGGCCTTTTGAAAGCACCCTCGACGAACTGATCCCGGAACTGGAGGGTCATAAACTGCCGGTATTCGACGGGGGCCCGGTACAAAGAGATTCCCTGCATTTTTTACACCAGTCGCCCGGGCTGATCCCCGGCGGTCAGGAAGTGAGCAAGGGCGTGTTCTGGGGAGGTGATTTTGAGACCGTGACCGGCCTGCTGAAGGAAGGGAAATTAAACCCCGACAAAATCCGGTTTTATATTGGTTACTCCGGCTGGGGAGAGGGACAACTGAATACGGAGATGACGGAAAAAACATGGCTTACGGTAACGGCCAACCGCAAACTCGTTTTCCACAAGGACCACCAGGCCATCTGGAAAGACTCCCTCCGTCACCTGGGCGGGGATTACGAGATGATGATCAATTTCCCGCTGGATCCACAGCTCAACTAATGTATTCCAATATTTAAAATGCCCTTACCGTGGTCACTGGCTTTGCAACCCGGAGTGAGTCACCGAACGACCGGTCCTGCAATTTGCCTCGCCATAGCGAAGCCGGGCTCGCACTAACAGCTCTTAGCTCACAGCTGTTTCCGCTAATAAAAAACCCCTCCGCAAAGGGAGGGGCCGAATTTTATTTGATCCCGGGATCAGGCCAGTTCAACAGCGCCTTCGACAAGTACAGTCACTTTATTATTCAGCACTTCCACAAAACCGCCCTGGATCTCGTAGTTGGCCACCTGGTTTTGCTTACTATCCTTCAGCACTTTCACTTTGCCGGCTTTCAGGGCGCTGACCAGGGGGGCGTGCTTGTCCAGCACTTCAAAACTACCGGTGATACCCGGCATCTGCACCCCGTACACTTCGCCGCTGAACAGCTTTTTTTCCGGTGTTAATATTTCTAAATTCATAGACTCCAAATCCGCCGCGACGGACTAATTTATGCTGAAGTTCCATTCACTTCAGCATTGAGTTAAATAATAGGTTCGGTTATTCCCAGCCTGGAATGATAAACTCATTGAAATAACCAAACGAACTGCTTTAAAGAACTTTTCTATCTAAAAAAAACGGAGCGGCCTTTGTTCCCCCTCCGGGGAACAGGGGGCTTATCCCTGCGCAGCAGCCAGCAATTTCTTGCCTTTCTCAATCGCCTCATCAATATTGCCCACCAGGTTGAACGCGTTCTCCGGGTATTCATCCACTTCGCCGTCCATGATCATATTGAAACCACG
>JBBIGW010000189.1:0-5489 GCA_037447355.1 Bacteroidia bacterium
ATCCGTACCCGGATTCGGCTGCAGCCGGAGTAAGGACAAATCCGGCATTCCTTTTTCTTCCGAAACCGGGGTGAAATTTCCTCGTGCGGTGGTCTGCGTAGGCACGCTGCTGATATCAATCACATTAATATAGGAGAAACTGCTGCCGGATTTCACCCGGAAGTTAAAACTCATTTCACTCCTGCCGGAGAAAGTGAAATAGGCCGCGCTGTCATAATTGGTATTAAGGGATACATTGAATTCCTTCCAAAAAATTTCATCGGTGCGCTTCACCTGCAGGAAACGGTTGCCTGAAGAATTGCGGCTGCCCCAGAATTTGATCGTATAGGTACGGGCCGGATCGAGATCATAAAAACGCCATTCTCCGTTTGTAACGGAACTGTGCGCAAAGCAATGATCATTCGTCGCCGATACCGGGTATTGCCCCCCGACCGCGGGCACCCCATCACCTGCCCGCATATTATTATCATAAGCGGCTGCAGAACCCATCGGGTGGATAACTTCCAGTTTAAGAGTAGTCGGAATACTGCTTATATCTATGGCATTGTTTACCCGGAGCCCCGCACGGGCGTCCGTCATATTGTTCCAGTACTTACCCCATGGGTCGGGTGAATTGGTTGGCGTATTACTCATCCCCGGATCAATCAGTATTCTTTGCGCGCCGGTGGGGGGTGGCGGGGGATTTTCCGGCAGCGCTAAAACAAGTACCGTATCGGCCCCAGTTCCCCCGCTGTTATCTGTGGCGGCCAGCCTGAAAAGATAGGTCCCGGCCACTAAACCCGTCACTTGTGTCTGCAACGAAGTGGGTGACTCAATGATAGAACCGGCCGGGCCGGAAATACGTGACCAACTGACCGAACTGATGGTCCCGTCCGGATCTGTCGCCGTACCGTTCAACAGTACACTGTTCAGCGGCAACTGTACCGACTGATCCGGTCCCGCATTCACCAGCGGTAATGTATTACCCGGAGGCGGAGTATTAATCACTGTTACCTGCACGATATCCGATGCCAGGGCCCCGTTGTTATCAGCAACGGTGAGCCTGAACGAATAAATCCCCTGTTCCAATCCACTGATGCTCGTGACAGAAGAATCCGGCCGGCTGATAAGCGCCGCTGCGGGTCCCGAAGCCTGTGTCCAAAGCCAGGACACAATTGTACCATCCGGATCTCCCGCTGTACCTTGCAGGATAAGGGAGCTTGCCGGCAGGGTAAGGGTCTGGTCTGTTCCGGCATTTACGACAGGAGACATGTTGGGCGCAGGTAATACCCTAACTAAGGAAGTATCCTTGTACTCATTACCAAGGCTGTCCGTCATCTTCACTGAAATCGTGTACAATCCCGCCTGTAATTTTTGTGCCACTACCGGTATATTAACATTGATATAAGGAGCCGTAAATGTTTGTACGAGATCCGGACCCGCGCTGATAGCAGGTGTCGGGACTGTATTATCAAGAATACCGGCGGCCAGCACCTGTTCAAACAAGATCCGGTGCCCGGCGGCATTCAGGTGTATCCCATCGCCATAAGCATATTCGGGACGGATGGTATTATTGGAACTGTTTACAACGGGTGTCCAGAAGTCGATTGCATAAGTTCCGAATCGGGCCATAATACTGTCACGGATCACCCGCAATTTCAGCCTGTTGGCGCTTGTAAACCCATCCCTTGGTTGCGTGCTGGTGATATAACAACGGGCGCCCTGGCTTTCAGCGGTGAAACGAATCGTTTGTAAACAATCGAGGATCTCAGCTATGGCCATATAATCATACCCGTTGGAAGGATAATTCACGATGACAATGGTTGGCCGGGGGTTCCGGGTCATCACTTTTGTAATGTTGTAATTGGAATCAGGGATGGGCCTTCCCGGTGGAGGCGCATACCCGGTGGGCATCCCCTCGTAGCAGGTAAGGGCTGATACCGCAATTTTGTAAAGGGTATCAATACGGCCCAGTTGCTGGTAATAATTTTTCAACCTCCCGGCCAGCGAACTGTCGTCCGGCACTCCAAATCCATAGGCAGTGGACGAACCCTGAACCGCGATCCGGTCCATCTGGGCGTAAGAACAATGGGAAATACATAGCAACAGTATTCCCTGCAGCAGGTTACAGCATTTTTTCATACAAAGCGTTTAATGGTTATGGTAAGGGAACGATTGAAGTTTCTAAGGGCTGAAGGATCCCGGTCTTATCCGGCACTTATACTTTTTAAATTTAAGCAATTCATTCATCCCGGCTCAAATCGGTTTACGCACAATTCACATTTTAGAAAATATATTGAGCAACAATAGTTTAAACAGGGAAGTCAGTACCTGATCGGGCAGGTTGCACACTGATCGATAAGACAAAGGCCTTGTACCAGCAGTAAAAAAAGCCTGAAAAACAAATAATTGATTGCCTATCTCCACGCTTATCCAATAAGAAGAGGCTGTCCCGGATTTTCGGAGACAGCCCCAATATTTTATTCCCTGCTACCGGATTGCGTATCAGTTCAATTTCTCAAAATGGGCTTCCAGCCTTTTATCTTTCCGGTAATAATCGATCAGCAGCACCTGCCCCTGTTTACCCGGCAATACCCAGCTGATACTCGCATCTGATTTGGTATTGATCCTGTCCTCCGTGATTTTCCCTTCCGTATATGTAATGGATTTGAATACGCCCCCTTTATAATCTTTTGATCTTTCGTAATCACTGTAACACACGCTGAAGGAAGAGAGATCCGCATTGGCTTGTGTGTACCGGTAATCAAATCCGCCAAAATTGTATTTGATCATTTTCCCCAATAAGGCCGTGCTGACGAATTCCATGCCGCCCTGCAACTCTATATTGTTCGAATTTTTGGGGTAGATTTTCATCCCCTTTACATTGAAATCCTTGTCAAACTGGATCATCGCCATATCCGTAACCTTAACTTTAACGGTACTGATACCGCTGCCCCTGCCCCCGGAAAGAATTTTACTGGCAATACCCAGGGCGCTGGCCGCCTTCTTATATCCCTCCCCGATTGCATAAATGGAGCCGTCCGCAGCCTGTACGATAGTATGCAGGTACATGAAACCAAAGTCCTCAATTTTCCCTTTGGAAGAAACATTCAGATACTTCCCGATCTGCAATTCCCAGGAATTGTATTTTTCGGAAGTAACCTTTCCTTTTCCATCAATACTCCAGAAAGCAAAGCCCTGTGATTTATCCTTCATGATATTCGCATCCACATCAAAGTATTCGCCATACAGGTAGGCCTGCCCGTTGAGTACAGACAACGTGGCCGGGTAAAAACGGAATTTACCGTCTGTCGGTTTTTCAAAAAGCTTACGGCCGGTCTCCAGGTCCAGGCCCAGGACATAGGAATCCGGCTTCTGGTCCATCAGGCTGTTGAACTTCAGGACTTCAAAATAAACCACGCCGTTGTAAGTGCCGAGGTAATCACCCGCTGATTTCTTGGCATCTTCGGTCGGGATATAAGTCCATTGCTTTCTTTTTTCCGTGCTGAAATAATCCACCTGGAAGGTATAATCCTTGTCCTCCCGGCTGGGCATATTGGAGATAAAGCCCTTCCCTTCGATCGGGTAGAGACCTTTATAGGTATCCTCTTCATCATCCATCGCCAGGTAAGTAGTTTCCAGGAAACGTTTTTCCTTTTTGCTCAGCTGGCGGTTATAGGTATAAGGCTTCCGCTTCCCGTCAGCGCCGTACACCTGGTATTCGAAGGTCAGCTCGTCATCATTGTACATCAGGAAGATCAGGTCCGTCCCGTTAAAAGAGGATTCCAGTACGGTGACATGCTTGGAGTCCTGAAACGTAATCTCTTTCAGTAAATTCAGTTTATCATCCAGGATACGCAGGGAATACTGGTTTGTTTTCTTATCAATTTTATCACTGACATAGAAAAAATAATACCCCTTTACATCGGCCCCCTGGCGAATGGCATCTGAAGTACGTAACGCGGATTTTCGTACATTATCAATACTAATCTTCTGACCGAAGGCAGAAGTAAGGAGCAGTGTAATCAATAACAACCCCAGGCTAATTTGCTTCATATTATGTTGGTGTTTTAGTGTGTACTTTTTTCTTTGTTTTCCTGCGCTTTTTTCCATTCGGCTTCAAAGGCCGTATAACCGGTCATCTCCTGCCGGAATTGCCCGCAAAAATAATAGGTCAGCGCGGCCAGCTCATCCAGGCGTACCCGGTCCAGCATCCGGAGCAGCAGGTTATAATCCGCGGAGTTGACCCGGCTTTCTTTCACCGTCACCAGACCAAACCGGTGATTCAGTTGTGCCTCATATAACCCATTCAGCACCCTGGCTACGGAATAAATGGCATAGCTTCTGTGCCGGCCCGATTGCAGGAGGCCCAACGCATAATACAGGTTTAATGAATACTGTTCTTCCCGGTATAATTCCTCAATTATCTCAACAGAAAACCGGTCCTTCAACCGGTCAAACATTGCCGCGTCCACCAGGAAATCCCGGCCTGCCGGAAAGGAAAGGACCAACGGTTCCAGGGTGACAATCCGCTTCGGACAATCCGGGTGCGTTCGCAGGGAATCTCTTTCCGCTACTGTCAGCGCCGATGCGTCGTCTTTCATCTGGCCGAAGATCATGGATTCATTCTGTATCCACCGCTTTCTGAAATAATAATCAGGGAAATTGAAAATAACCGGCAGATCCAGGCCGGCGTAATAAGAGGAGTCATCCACTTTGTCCAGCATTTGCAAACAACTGATGGCCCCCTGGCCGCTGTACCCGGTCTTGCGCATGAATTGAATTGCCATTTCGTCCGCTTCCGCTTCATTTTCCCGGCTATGCCTCCTGAAACCAAAAGCCAGCATCCTGAACAGTTTTTCCAGCCCGGCCCCGACCCCGTATTCCTGTTTGGCCAGCTTTTTAAGTTCACTCCGGAATGCGTCACTTTTCAGGGTACTGATATTCTTACGGATCGATTTATCCGCATGATCCAGGTAAAAATGCGCCAGCTCATGGCAGAGTACAAAAGTCAGTTCTGCTTCATTTTTCATCCGGACCAGTAAGCCGGCATTGACGATCAGGGTTCCCTCCCCCACACTACAGGCATTGGGCCACCAGTCCCGCGAAAAAACAAGCCGGATGGATAAGGGCTTCAGTTCATCATTGACGGAAACAATATGATCCAGTACCTGCTGAAGGTATTGGTGTGCATCCGGTTCAGCCACCAAACGGCTGCTTTTTATCAGGGTGGCGATCACTTCAAAACGCTCTTCATATACTTCCTGGTAATCCTCCTTCTGCTCCTTGTCCAGGGAAGCGACCTGGGCATTTTTCTTGCAAAGCGCCGCATTATACAATTGATTTTTAAGTGTTGTATCCTCCAGGGGGAAAGAATAGACGGCAGCAGGCTGGGAAATGCCGGGAACACAAAAACAGAGAGGTAAGGCAATGGCTGCTATCTTCCTAAACATGGTGACAGGATAAGAAATGTAAAAATAATAAAATCCTGCATTGAAACCGGTCATCCG
>JBBIGW010000190.1:0-5465 GCA_037447355.1 Bacteroidia bacterium
AAAAGGTAAATGCGCTGATCCGCAAAAGCCTGGAATTTGCTTTTGCCGCCTATCCGCAGATCACCGGCTATGTAAAAGAACATGCGCAGACCATGAGTGAACAGGTGATGCGGCAGCATATTGACCTCTATGTAAACAACTACAGCCTTGACCTGGGGAAGGAAGGGAAAAAAGCCATCCGGGAATTATACAAAGTGTTTACTACCCTGCAGGTTAATCCAGGGGAAACCGGAACAGGCAACCGGTTATTTTTGGAAGAAACCGGATCATAGGCCGTTCATCCGTTTTTCCCGAATATAACGGCATGAATATTCACATCACGTTATTACTGCTTAGCTTTATACCCTGGACAACCTTCCGCCGCTTTACCATTTAACCATTTACCATGAGAAAAGGATTTACCTTATTCCTGTTATCCTTTATTTTTTTCACTGCTGGTATGGCCCAGCCGGTTACCGTCCTGCCCGACCGTCTAAAAGTTTTTGTAGACTGCAGCAGCACCTGGTGCGATATGAACTATTTCCGCACCGAGATCAACCTGGTGGACTTTTTACTGGATAATAAAGCGGCAGATGTACACCTCCTGATCACCAGCCAGGATACCGGTGGTGACGCGGACCAGTACCAGCTGATCTTCTTCGGGCAAAACCGGTTCAGCCGGCAACCCGATACCCTCCGCTTCAGCACGGATCCGAACAGTACAGAATTTGAAGAAAGAGAAATGCTGATCCGGTATATCAAGCTGGGCCTGGCTCCCTTTATAGCCAGGACAAGCGCCGCAAAAGAGATCAGCATCAGCCTGAAAACAGTGCAGGCGGATGCTGCAAAAAAAACGGAAACCAAACCCACTAAGGATCCCTGGAATTACTGGGTGTTCAAAATAGGTGCCGGTGGATATATAAACGCGGAAAAAGTGTACAAGGATCTTCGCCTGAACGGTTATTTTTCAGCCAACCGGGTAACGGAGGAATGGAAAACCGGCTTTACCGGCAATGCCGACAAAAGCAAATATTCTTACGACTATGAAGACAGCACCGGCACCATCAGCCAGATTAACAAAAACCACAACCTTAATTTATATCATTTCTTAGTTAAAAGCCTGAATGATCACTGGAGCCTGGGATACGAACTGAGCTATTCCCAGAATACATTTTCCAACTATAAGGGGCGTGCGTATTTCAGAGGCGGGATTGAATATAATATTTTCCCCTACAAAATTTCCAGCAATAAATTTTTCACTATCAGTTATGGCTTTACAGCCCGCCATAACCGGTATTATGACACAACGATCTATAATAAAACCAGCGAAACCCTTTTTGGCCATCGTGCAGACATCAACCTGACCTATAACCAGAAATGGGGCACTTCCTATCTTGGAGTCATGTATCATAATTTCTTCCATAACTGGAAATTCTTCGATCTTGGTTTTAACGCGTCCACGAATGTCAGGATTACAGGGGGACTTTCCTTCTCGGTATCCCTGTTCGGGGGATTAACAAGAGATCAGTTGTTTATCAGGAAAGATCTGGCCACGTCACAGGAAGTACTGACAAGACAGCGGCAACTGGCTTCAGGATATAACTATTATGCCAACCTGGGAATCAATTACCGGTTTGGTTCCAAACTGAACAATTTTGTAAACCCGCGTTTTGAGGGCAACAGTAATTAGAGCCATCAAAAGTATTTTTTGCCGGGAAGACTGATAGACGACAAGTAAATAGTCGATGGAAATCAATACTTCCCTCCCCTCACCGTCATACCGGTTATTTCTTAATAATGACTTTTGATAGCTTGTAGCAATGCTCCCTGTTTTAGTCCCGGGTGGGCGGCAAAGCATGATCTTCCCCGCAGGAATCAGCCCCCGGCAGTTTTGATGAACCGGTTATAAATTTCCAGTGTCTGACTGTTTTGATATTCCGTATCCCGGAATTGCCTGACCCAGCGGATCCCCTGAATGGCATTGGTCAGAAAGACTTCAGTGGCCCCTTTAAGATCCGCAATTGAAACGGCCCGTTCCTCCACCGGGTAGCCGGCTTTTCGCAGTTCCATCAGCAAGTATTTACGCATCACTCCATCCACCGCTCCCTGGTTTTCTCCCGGGGTAATAAGCACATTATCCCGGATAATAAAGAGGTTGGCAATGGTAGTGTCGGCAAGATTACCTGCCGTATTCAGGACCAGGCAATCATTCAGTTTATGTGCTTTGGCATAGAGTGCCGCCATGCTGTAAGGGAGGAAATTGGCCGTTTTCAGGCCGGAAAACAGATCGCAGCTCTTCCGCGCATCCGGGTAAATATCAATTAGCAGCCCGTTTTCATTGAGCCGGCCGGCCTCATCCGGCAAAGGCCAGCATTCAATAAGGTACTGCAGGTTTCTGTCTCCCTCATTGAGCCCGCCGTTCCCGCGAAATACGGATAGGCGTATTCGGCCCTTTCTCAGCACCTGGTTCTTCTCCGCCAGCCGGAGTATTTCTTCCACGAGTTTCCCGGAGGAGAACAGCCCGGGTATTTCATACTGCATTACCTGCAGTCCTTTCATCAGTCTTTTAAAGTGGAGGTCCTCCAGCAGGATCCTGCCCTGCTCAAGCTTCATGGTTTCAAACAACCCGTCTCCATACCGGTAACCCCGGTTGGAGGCCAGCAATACCGGCTGATCAGCCGGTCCCGTTTTTCCATTGAGGGAAACGAACATGGGGCAAAATAAGCAAAAAAGGGCTGCATCATTTGGATACAGCCCTGTCAATTATCAGGCGTGTTTACTTTTTGTATGAGTTCAGCTTATTCAGGCTTGTTCCACCAGTCCTGCTTTCACGGCATACATTACCAGGCCGGCCATGGACTTGGTACCGGTCTTGGTTTTAAGTTTATCCCGGATCGCTTCCACGGTGCGGGGACTCAGGTCCACGATATCCGCGATTTCCTTGGTGCTTTTCTCATCGCACATCAGCTTCAGGATGGTAATCTCCTTTTCAGTGAGCTGCACATCCTGCGGCATGGAGGACTCGTGGTTGCGTTTGGTACGCAGCCCGCTCAGCAGGGCTTTATTGGTCAGGTCATTGAAATGGAAGTCGTTTTCATACACACCCCGGATGGCTTCGTAGATCAGTTCAGCGCCGGATTCCTTGGTAATATAGGAATTGGCACCCAGTTCCATCATCTTCGAAATAACCGAATGGTCATTCAGGAAGGACAGCATGATCACTTTGATATCGGGGTACAGTTTCTTGATTTCAGGTAAAGCGGTGAGACCATCCATGATCGGCATCTGTATATCGAGCAGCACCACATCGGGCTGGATATGACGCAGCAGGTTCAGCAGTTGCATTCCATTTTCTGCTTCAGCCACCATCTGGATATCCTTTCTTGCCTGTAAAGCTGTTTTAATACCGGTGCGGAATAACGCGTGATCGTCAGCAATCGCCACCTTAATAACGGAGTTAGAATCGGGGTTTTTCATGATTTAGAGAATTAGTAAAATAATTATTGGATTAAAGTATTTATTCTGTAGTGCAAGTTGGAGAATTCCTGCAACATATACCATAGTGAAAGTACTTGATTTAAAAAATGCGGAAACTACCGGCCGGAAAGATCCTTTACGAATCTTTACGAACCCGTACAGGAAAAACTACGAGCCTGGCAGTAAATACCGAAGGAAGTAAAAAGGGCAGTTGTGCTCTTGTTCACATTGGGATGTGGATATACTTTTGTTTCAGAAAGTTGATTGATACGGATGATCTGTCTTTACCTTCTCATCCAATGTCCATAACCGTCCAGAAAGTTTTTCCCAATACCCTTGAAAAACCGACCCGATTTTAATCGGGAGACACTTCGCCGGCAATCAACTTTCTCTTTTTGAAATATGGTCCCGTTTTTACCGATCCAAACCTATTGAAAAAATCCAAACCTGAATGCCATTAAACCTGTCCTTTTGAAATCTGCCGACAGAAAAAAGTTTTTCCTTTTCATAACAGTAACATCAGCCCCGGTCCTCATAACGCCGGGGTTTTTTATTCCGGTTCAGGCTTTTTCGGCAACGAGGTAAGCCCTGGGTTCGCCAAGTGTGAACTTCTTCCTGCCAGGAATACTGTAGACTTCTGTCAGCCGGAACCCGGCCTGTTGCAGCAAGGCCTCCATTTCATTCAGGGAGTAGATATAATCGACTCCTTTTTTGGTTTCAGAAATCCCGTCACCCCGGAGGGTTATGGTTTCCACCTCGAGGCGGGTGGGTTGAAACAGCAACCGGGCGGAGGAAAGGAAGGTATATTCCCCGATCCTGCTCCAGCTGTTATTAAGTGATTTATTAAACTGGATCTCCGTGATGGACCAGCTGTTGATCAGCAGGTGCCCTCCGGGTTTCAGCTGATCTCCAACAGCTGCCAGCAAGGCTGCTGTTTCCGTTGCATTAAAAAAATTCAGGCTGTTCCCCATGCAGATAGCCAGGTCAAACTGCTGCTGGCTCCTGAACCCGAGAACATCCGAACAAATTACCTCCACAGGCAGGTTCTCCGCAACGGCGGCTTGCCTGATCTCCTCCGTATAATCACGGAGGTTATCTACCGCTGTAACAGCAATTCCTTTGCGGCCCAGGGCCAGGGCATGACGCCCGTAACCGCACATCAGGTCCAGCACCCGGCTGCCGGGCTGCAGGCCAAAATGGGGCACCATAAAATCCACTTCTCTCACTGTCAGTTCTGCAGGGATCAGGGTTTTCCAGATCTCTTTGTAATGACCATTGAAAAAATCGTCGTTGATATTAGCCATGATAATAATAAAATCCGGCAGGGTTCACTAAAAAATACCGGGGAAAACCCGGTACCCGTTTATTCCAGTAATTTATTCCGGGTGGCATACATAACCAGTCCGGCAATGGTCTTGGCCCCCACTTTCTGTTTCATATTCTGCCGGATCGTTTCAATCGTACGGGGACTCAGGAATACTTCTTTGGATATTTCTTCCGTGGTCTTATCGTCGGCAATCAGTTTCAGGATGCGCAGTTCCTTTTCGGATAATTTGACCGGGTTGGGGTAAAACTGGCGGACGGTCTTCTTATGCTGCAATTTTAGCAATACCGCCTTGTTCACCAGTTCATTGAAATAGAAGTCATCATTCATGCAGGTCAGGATGGCCTGGTAGATCTCCTCGGGGTCCGTGGTCTTGGTCAGGTAGGCATTGGCGCCCATCTCCATCATCCGGGTGATCATTTCCTGGTCATCGTACATGGTCAGCACAATGATCTTGATATTTTCGTATTCCTTCCGGATCATACCAATGGCATTGATACCATCCACATGGGGCATCCGGATATCCATCAGGATCACATCCGGCTGTTTGAGCACCAGTTTGTGCATCAGGTCCTTGCCATCCTCGGCTTCCCAGATGATTTTCAGGTAATCTTTTTCCTTTAACGCCATCCGAATCCCGTCCCGGAATATCTTATGGTCGTCAGCGATCGCCACTTTGATTTGC
>JBBIGW010000191.1:0-5356 GCA_037447355.1 Bacteroidia bacterium
GCAGAGAAGGAATACCGGGGCTCTATATTTTTTAAACATAACATTCATTATTACTGGTACACCCGGATCCAGTCCACTTCCATTACGGCCGGGAATACAGAATCATCCACCCCGTATTTTCCACCCCAGTTCCCGCCGATCGCCAGGTTCAGGATCAGGTAAAAGGGCTGGTTAAACGGCCACTCCTTTTCCGTCAGGTGTTCATTTACGACATGATTGTAGACCACCCCGTCCAGCAGGAAATCAATTTTCTCGGCTGTCCATTCAATCGAATACACATGAAACTGTGTATAGGGTTCTGTAATAAAAATCCCCCTCCCTTTCTGGGTTCCTTTCAGGTGATTATAGGCTTCGGAGTGAATGGTGCCAAATACACTGTCTTTGCCATACCCCACATGTTCCATAATATCAATTTCCCCGCAGGAAGGCCAGCCCGCTTTTTTAATATTTGACCCCAGCATCCAGATAGCCGGCCAGGTGCCTCTCCCGGGGGGTAGCTTGGCCCTTATTTCAATCCGCCCTCCGGAAAATTCCGCTTTACCCTTTGTTTGTAACCGCACAGAAGTATAGCCCCGGTTTTCCCGGTTTTGCTTCAAGGCGATAATTTTCAAAACACCATTTTCCACCTTTACATTCTGGGTATCCCTGGCGGTATAGTACTGCAATTCATTGTTGCCCCATCCTTGTCCTCCCACCTCATAATTCCATTTCGTACTGTCCGGCAATCCGGAGTAATTAAACTCCTCCGCCCAGAATAGTTTCGTTTGCGAAGTGGCGGGTTGCTGAAGAAAGACTGTACCGAGAAGGATCATTGAGCGGGAAAGATTTTTCAGGCTGAATTTCATGCTGAATAATTTTGGAGCACCTAAATTAACGCTTCTGGAAGAATTAAAAAGTGGAAGTAAAAACTTAGAAAAGTAAATACGATCCACTTTTTTTGCTTATTGCTTATGCACGACTGCTGCTTATGAAAAATAGTTCTACGGACCCCGGCGATACGCGGCCCTTGATTTTGCAGCATCCTGGAACCGGTATGAAATAAACGGAGGAGTCATCCGGGACTCCTCCGCTTATATTTAGCTTTTACACGCGCATATATAAAATTTACTGCTTAAAATACTCAGTCCGTCCGTTATTGCAACCACCAGGGGGTTTTATTAACGTCATCAGAACCACCAAACTGGTCATCGATCGCTTTTTTATAATTGACCGGGTTTTTGGTGATCTCATCGGTCGGATACATGTTGCGCTTAGGAACCTGTGTTGGCGCTCCTGAATTCAAAGAAGTTGCCGGATCAAGCGGGAAAACCGGATACCCGGTGCGTTGAAAAGTTCTAAACGACATATTTGCGCCACCCTGGAAGAAATCGATAAAATACCTTTGCATCCATATCTGTTGCTCTCTTTCCACCTTTGTACCCCCGGTCTTATAGGCCGCTTCACCTGTAAAATAATTATCAATATAGGATTGAGTAATTGCCATTCCATGAAGATTCGCCTGTATCACAGTCCCCAGGGTTCTGAAATAATCGAGCTGGGCTTTTACACCATTCTCGTAATAGGTCTGCGCATTACCGGTTACCCAGCCTTCTTCAATCGCTTCCGCAATAATGAAACATTGTTCAGCATACGAAAAATAAAGATACGGGTCGCCGATTCTGGATGCTGAAGACGCATAACGCTTATTCACCAGGGAATACTTTCCGGCTGCCCTGTTAAGGTCCAGCAGGTTAGGTGATAATTCAGAAGGAGCACCTTCATATGCAGCAAAGTCATTTTCCAGTAAACCGCCGGTAATTTTGTAAGCGGCGGGTTCGCCAAAATAAAACAACCTGCGGTCGTTTACATTTTTTAACGCATCCACCATCAGTTTCGACATGGCCAGGTTAATCCGCATGCCTTCCCCGTTGTAAAAAGGAAAGTTTGCATTTGTATTATCCAGGTAGGCTAATTGAAAGTTATCCGCATTGCCGGTCATTAAATTACCCGCTGTGAATATTTCTGCAAACCGGGTTTTTTGCGCGGGGGTGATTTTTTTGCTGATGGTCTGCAACACCCTTAACTGCATTGCATTACAAAGCCTGCGCCATTTTGCAGCATTACCACCCAGCATGATATCCCCGGTGAAATTAACGCCAATCGCAAATTTTGCTTCGGCCGCTTTTAAATCATTCAGAACACCCGCGATTACATCCGCCTGTTTATCGTAGACAGGCTGGGTTATTCCTTCCTCTGCCCTTCCCGCTTCAGAATACGGGATATCGCCCATATCCAGCGTTGTAGTAAAACCATACCAGGCTTTCAGAAATAACCTCAATCCTTCGTAGGAAGGTTTCGCCGGGTTTCCCTCTGCAAAATCAACCATTCTATTCAGCATGGTTATATTCTGAGCCCCCCCAAATCCTCCATAAGGCCAATAAGAAGAAAAGTACTGGTACGGGTTGGGGTTATTTTGAAGATTGGTACAATGCTTACTCCATAACTGCGCCGTGCCCCAGTCTGTCGGGTTCGGGTTCCAGAACCGGTAGGTACTTTTCAATACCGATGTGGCAAGCAAATCGGGCGATACCGATGTGGGTACATCCGGGTTGGTATTTAACTGGTCAAACTTCTTGCATGAACTTGCAATCGTAAACGAAATTGCCGCAAGTAGTATATAATGTATTTTTTTCATTGCTACAATTTTTAGAAAGTGAAATTAATTTTGAAGCCAAGATACCTTGTGGACGGGTCTGCGAAATCCTCATTACCGCCGTCAGGATCAGAATACTTGAATTGTTTTGCTTTCAGCAGTACATTTTGCCCGATCAAACTGACTGAAGCAGCCTTGGCCACTTTATGCAGCAGTTTAGCCGGCACATTGTACGATAAGGAAATCTCACGAATCTTGAAAAAAGTCCTTGAATAAGTATCTGCCTTGCTTCCATTACCACCCCATGCACTGCTGTTGTGCAAATCAACCATATATTGCTTGTAGGTGGTTTTTACATCATTCGTTGCAAAAACACGGGTGTCAGTTAAGATATTGCCATTCACATCATAGGTAGCGGTACCTGAAACCACTTTCACCCCCTGGCCCAGGTAATTGCTGGAACCGGGTGTGGCAACGTCCAATGCCCTTTCGGCTGAAAGTGAATTGGGGTGCACCCCTGCCTGCCACATATAACTTTCCGTCCTTGTGTTTGCCAAACCGCCATTTACCCCGTCAAATGACAGGAAGAGGCTGATATTCTTATACCGCAGGTTGGCATTGGTACCCCAGATGAATTTCGGGTCGTAGTAGCCAAATAATACATCATATCCATGCACGATCGGCCTCCCGCTGCCATTGAGAATAAGACTTCCTGAAAAGTCACCCTTCCCGGCGGGAACACGCTGAAAATCCCGGCTGATAAAATGATCCGCCCGTTCTCCCACTTTTACCCAGGGCTTTTTAGCAGAATAGACGGGGTCCAACTTGGTATAGTAACTGGCAAAAGTTGACCAGTTAAAACCTAAATCCAGTTGCCAGTTTTTGTTTTTAAGCGGAGTACCATTCAGAATTAACTCCCAGCCACGCCTTGTTATTTCTTCCTTGGTGTTAGTAACCAGGCCACTATAACCAGAGGCAGCTGTAACAGGTGCCGGAGGATTGCTTAATATTCGATCAAATACTCTTTTAGAATAGTGTGAAACATCAATCATTATTCTGCTTTTCAGGAACATAGCCTGAAGGCCCTGCTCAATCGTTTCTGAAGCTGTTGGAGCAATGGAGGGTGAATATAAATTGCTGGGAACGCCTGCCCCATTCAATGTACCCCAGGTAGCCGCACTGATCGAATAGCTGCTGTTGATTTCATAAATAGAAGCCGGTCTTTTTGACAAAGTCCAGGAGCCTCTCAACTTTAACAGGTCAAGCCAGTTTCTTGTCTGCGGCATCAGTTCTGAAGCGATAAAACTTGCCGCTACAGAAGGATAAAAATAAGAACGCTGGGATTTTGCCAGTGTTGAGCTCCAGTCATTCCGGCCTGTCGCCTCTAAAAATGCCATCCTGTTCCAGGAAACAGCTACACGGCCAAAAACAGAATTCACCTGCTGCGCGTAGGTGCTCTGTGAAACCTGTGCCGGGTTAACGGAAGCCTTGATGGAGAAAAAGCCAGGAACAGAAATACCGCCTTGCGTACTGGCGTTCATATTGTCATCCCGCCTGTAGAAAATGGTTCCTCCGGCAAGATATTCAAAAGTGAATTTTTTGTATTTCCTATCACCGGTAAGCATGAAATCGGTATTGTTACTAAACCCGTTACTTACCCCGATATTATATTGCCCCTTTCTACCTCCGTTCCATCCACTGTAATCAGCACCGGGAACCCCTGTATTTCCGGAGGAAACGTAAGAACCCCATGAAGACCGCAGCTGCCCGGATTCTTTGTAGAAATCAACTCCCGAACGCAGGGTGGCTTTTAACCAGTTTGTCAACTGGTAACTCATGGTCAGGTCTGCATTAAAGATATCACGGGAAATTTCATTTGTTTTTTCATACCGGTCGAAATAAGGATTATTTTCAGTATTACCGGCATAATCATTAATGGTACCGCCGGCTACTAATCCAAAATGGTTGTTTTGAATTTCACCTGGTTTGATCCAGTAATTGTTCTTGTAGAGCCTGAGATCCCAGTCGGAAGGCGACCAGATCAAAATGCCATACATCGGATCATAGGAAGTGTACCCGTTGGATCCGATATTTTTAGAGGCTTTCTTAGCATACGCCAGGTTGGTATTTATCTTGAATTTTTTCAAATCAAGATCGGCGCCGAAAGCATATGTATATTTTTGCAATTTAGCATTCGGGTACCGGCCTTTATTTTCCACCCAGTTAAAAGAATTCCGGATCGAAACATTTTCTTTATGATAGCCAAAATTCAAATTATTGTTGGTAACATATCCCTGTTCCAGGAAGTTCTTAAAATTATCTTTCCCCACGGGCAGGTAGGGCCTTACTGAAAAAGCCTTTGCAACCGGGTCCCATTGATTTTGCATGGATCCGTCCATTTTGGCACCCCATGACTGGTCAGAGTTCAGGCTATAGATACCACTGCCCCCGCGACCATAGACCGATTGTTTCTTAGGAATCGCCAGGAAACCAGCCGTAAACATCGTATTGGAAGTAAAATCCACCGTGATCCCGGTTTTATTTGTGCTGCCATTCCGGGTAGTAATCAAAATGGCACCGTTTGCACCGCGAAAACCGTACAAAGCCGAAGCGGTGGCACCTTTTAACACACTGATCGACTCAATATCTTCTGAAGAAATATCACTTAAGTTTTTATTCTGATAAGCGATCCCGTCAATCACCAATAAAGCATTCTCTCCCCGG
>JBBIGW010000192.1:0-5308 GCA_037447355.1 Bacteroidia bacterium
AATGAGCGGCTTTGTGTTTAAGATTCATGCCAACCTTGATCCCAAACACCGCGACCGGATCGCATTCTTCCGGGTTTGTTCCGGCCGCTTTGAGCGGAATAAATATTTTCACCATGTCCGGCTGGATAAAGATGTGCGGTTCAGCAACCCCTATTCTTTCATGGCCCGCGATAAAAGCATTATCGAAGACGCCTATGCGGGTGATGTGGTAGGTTTATTCGACACCGGCAATTTCAAGATCGGGGATACACTGACAGAAGGGGAGGATTTCTACTTTACGGGGATCCCTTCTTTCTCACCGGAGATATTCAAGGAAGTGGTGAACAAGGACCCGATGAAGACCAAACAACTGGAAAAGGGCTTGCTGCAACTGACCGATGAAGGCGTGGCGCAGTTGTTTACCCAGTTCGGCGGTAATAAAAAGATCATCGGTTGCGTGGGTGAACTGCAGTTTGAAGTGATCCAGTACCGGCTTCTTCATGAATACGGCGCGTCTGTTGTTTTTAATTCTTTACCTTTTTATAAAGCCTGCTGGCTGACCAGTAAGGACCCGGCTAAATTATTGGACTTTCTTCGGTTCAAGCAGGCTAATTCCGGTGAAGACAAGGATGGCCACCCGGTATACCTGGCGCAAAGCGAATGGTTCCTCAATACGGAGAAGACGAATAACCCGGAGATTGAGTTTCATTATACGAGTGAGATTCATAAATAGGGAGTAGGAAGTAGGGAGTAGGGAGTAGGGAGTAGGGTGTGGAAACTACTCCTCCCCAAAGAGTCGATATGCTCCTCAATTTCCAGATGACTCTCAGAAGGCCCCATTCACCACTTGCCTATTCCCCATTCACCACATAAACATCTGCGAACACCAGCCGGTCCTTCATTGGCATCGTACCAAATACAGCGCCGCCTGGATTGGGGTTCGGCTTCAGCGGGTCATAAACGATCATTTCATATTCCAGTACTTTCACCCGGTATGGCGTACTTGCATAGGCAGCCGGCAGGGTGAACTGGTGACTGTGATAGAACAGGAAATTTTTGATATCCGCCTGGGTCAGTATATAACTGTAACTATCCACCGGTTTGGCATTGATACTGATATGGGCGTTTTCAGAAGAAGCTGCCTCGATGGGCTCAACCAGGAATTCCACCCTGGAACGGAAGAAAAAACTATGGGTATCCACGGCTGGCTGACTTCCGGAAATAGCCACGGTAATGATATTCTTTGTCCCGCCAAATTGCAGGGAACTGGCCCTGGGCGCTGGAACCTGGATATATTCGGCCTGTACGACCGGGGAGAGACAGCAATCCGTTCCGTCCTTTCGTAAAGAATGCCGCTGGTACCTGGCGAGGGCCAGCCGGACAAAGGGATAATAAGCGGTGAGAATATTCAGCATAATATCCGCATAATACAGTTGCCTTTCTTTATCATACTTCACATCGAAAGCCACAATATTCACTTTGGCCCCGGCGCTCTCTGCCGCGGAAAGGTTTACATCCTTATTCGCTGGTTTGATCTTGACAAAATTCTCCGGGCTGAGCTGGACGCCACCCGGGACAGGCGCAGATAATTTAGTCGGATCCGTGCCCCAGGTACTTACCGGTACCCCCGATGAGGAAATACTCATCATGCCAAAATTAACGGTGGGGACGGCAAGTACCACGGCCAGTTGTTCCCCCTCCCCGCTGCTGTACCAGGGTCGTTTGAGATAAACCCGGAGACCGGATGCCCTGCCGGTAAGAGTCAGGTTCCCCTTTTCCACCCGGTCCCACTCAAAGGTCGGGATCACATATTCCACCTGCGGGGCCAGGGGACGGGCGCTGCTGGGGATGATCACGTCACTGACCAGGCTGCTTTCCCGGGTGAGGGGGAAGGCCGTTTTTTTATCTTCAATAAGCTGGTAAAAATATTCACGGTAACGGGTACCCGCAATTGTTTTGTAGTTTACCCGCCGGTGTTTGGTGTCGTTGAACAAATGCTGGACCGCGGGGAAGGGGTTTCCTTTGACGATTTCACCGAATACATACTCAGATATCAGGTAAAGCGTTGTGAAATGAAACACTTTTGAACGGGCGGGAACTTTTTCCAGTTCGGGTTTTGTCACGTCATCCACCCATTCAATCCAGTCGGCTTCCAGTTCAAGCTGACCGGTGGAAGGCCCGTGCGCCAGCAGTTTGGTATTCAGTTTGGCCACCGTGGCACCGTAATCACGGTCCGGCACCAGGTTCGCGATATGCGGATAGGCCTGTGAGCCCACTTTTGAAATAGGTTGTTGCACTGCGTGTACAAAACTGAGTTGTCTCCAGGGAGAGAACATCCAGTGCTGCCCTCTTGCAATGCGTTGCCCCACTGCATCCGCCAGGCTGTTCATTCCCATCATATCCAGGATACCGGATAGGCGCAGTATATCGTTCGGACGCCAGAAACTGGCATAATTCACTTTCACGATCACTCCTTTTTGCAGGGTAACGACCAGGGTCCTGCTGCCACTGTCCCACTTGATAGCCGGGGTCCCTTCTTTTAAAACGATCCGGAATGTTTGCGGATTCATCCAGGTATCATAAGAAGCTTCTTTATTGGCGGCGGCATCATCTTTCACTTCCTCATCAAAATAGAAACTGACCCTCCGGGTAAAGATTTCCGGGTCGGGCAGTTTCGGATTCGGATCACTGGCGGCAATAAAGAAAGTTACTCCCGCAGCCATGGGGTCAGCCAGGTATTCAACAGGAATTGTTTCCTGGCTGCCATCCACCACGGTCAGTTTAGAGGTGGCATCGGATTCATTTACCAACGGGTCCTTCGAGGCGGTGATTTTCTTATAGATCGCCAGGGCTTCGGCCTGGTTGGCAGGTCCGAATCCTTTATCCAGCATGCCATGCGTTCCGGCCATTTCGACGGTGCTGCGCGGCGGTTTTACATGACGGATTGCTTCCGCACTGTAGGCTTTCTTGTGGCGGCTGTCAATATTTGCATTTTCATATTGCTCTGTTGTACTGCCTTCATTGCTACGGATCACCATCACTTCGCTGGACTCCCCGTCTCTTATATCCGTTCCCAGCACGAGAAAGGGTGCATCCACCGGTTCATACCGCATATACCGGATATTGCCCACAACGGCTTCCGCCGGGTTTTCGGGGAGCGTTGCAGCATCAACACTATTACCTGCCAGGTCAACCGTCCGGATCCGGATCGCATATTTTTTCCCAAACCGCAGCATAGGCAGGCTGCCTTTTTCAATACCGGGTTTTACATTCAGTTTAAAATCGGCGATACCCGGAGTGTTGTATTTCGCGTTTTCCTTAGCAATATTTCCGGGCTTGGATTTATCATATACTTCTTCCTTATCCAGCATCGGGTCATTCAACGCACTGCCGGGACGGGGTACACTCAGGCTCCATCCTTCCCAGCGGGCAATGGCCTCGCCGACTTTCAGTTGCGATCCGGTTTCTGTTTTCTCTTCTGATGCGGAGGTTTGGATAAATCCTTCATCGGGTTCCATTCCGGGAATTTCAATTGCTGTACCGGAGGGATTGATATAAGAATACTGGTTGACCCGGCGGTGCAGGCTGAACCATTTGCCTGGCTTATCCTCCGGTTTTACATCCATGCGGTATCCAAGGTTCACATCATCCGCATACAAAACCTCCGTGGTTAATATCCAACTGGCATTGGTTCCTGTAACGCCTGCAGGCGCAGCAGCCCCGCTGAGGAGTAAACCCCTGAGCTGGTTCATCCGCAGGAATTTCTTACTGAGATGATCGGCCATACCGTTTCGGGCGACAGCGATACCTGCTGTGCGGTGACTGGGTAATCCTTCTTTTCGGGGAGCTGCTTCATTGTTATAAAATGGAATGGCTGCTGCATTGGGCATCCGGGCATCCGCCGCGTAAAAAATATGTTTGGCTTTTTTCAACTGCAGGGCATCTACCTGCTGGCAGAGTTTGAGTGCGGCACCATCTGTATCCACCTGGAATACGGTGAAGGAATTTGTATTTATTTTCAAATGTCCCTTATCGATCAGGCTGTTGCCGGCTGGCTGCGTATAAAAACCGGTGGCCGTTTTAATAAATGCAGTGGCAGGACATACAAAATTGGTGGTCGTGGTAAAATGAATACCGGAAGGAATAATCCGGATCGTTTGCGGCGAGATGACCGGGCCGATGACCATGGGAACAGTGAATTCAAGGTCCACCACCAGTCCCAGTTTACGCAGCAGCTGCGGGTAATTGGACAACACCGATAAGATATCATGAAATTCAAAATCAGGCGGGGGTACCTGGACAAACTTCTTTACCTCTTTTACGTCATACAAGCCGTGGAAATTTTTCAACTGGGCAAAATCCATCGCCGGGTCCGCTGTTTCCCCGAAGGGGATCGATTTGTTTTTATTCAGGATGGATTTCAGCCGTTCCCCGGTCCGTTTTTTGGACACCAGCTGATCGAGGGTGATTTTCTCCCTTCCTCTTTTTGGGAAATCGGAAATGCTGTAATCTGATACGGAGGTCAGAATGGGGTTTTCGGTATAGTACTGGCTGCCCGGTAAATCTGCGGTAAAATTTTTCCCGGTTTGTTCCACCACGCCTTTGATAAAACTGAGTACATGCTTTACGGGATAGGAAGCAATGGGTAAAGCGGAGAGGTCTTCCTGGACAAAGGACTTTACTTTGACAGAGGGCGTGAACAGTTTTTTCCAGAGATCCGGGTCCGCCGGTTTACAGACCACTTTGGCCTCTACCGGTTTGCCGTTTACCAGGACAATGAACGAAGCGTTTTTGACCAGTTGCGCCCATTGCTGCATATCGGGTACCTGTTGCAGGGTGGTATTGGCGTCTTCCACCTGTAAGGAAATGGCTGCGGATACTTTCCAGCTGTTATTCCCTTTTGCCAGGCCGTTGGGCAATGCGGTTATGATTATTTTTTGTTTCATGATTGCTGCAAGCTTTTAATGAATCAGTGATCAGGCGGCGAATGCCCCGCAGTATTCCTGCCAGTCACCTGCGGTGAGTGACATCTGGAAGTTCGGGTCGCTGCCATTACCGGCAAAGGTGCGCTGGGTATGCAGGGTTACCGTTTTGCTGAAGAACAAGACTTCCACCTTGATCTTCAGGGATGCTTCCCCGTAGGCCTTTTTCTGGTCCATCAGGTAAGTCAGTGCCATATACAGTTCAATGCTCGCGGTGATCAGTCCCAATACACTCACCGCCCCGTTGATGCGGACATAACCGGTCAGTTGGGTGGAGTTATGGTCGGTTTCAAAGGTCATTTTGAAATAGATCCCTGCCATGATGCTGACCGAGCCGCTGGCCACCC